>JAXHVO010000120.1 GCA_034189135.1 Thermodesulfobacteriota bacterium
GTATTATTCTTGGCCTAGTTAATGTTTTTACTGTAATTTGTCGTAATCCAAAACGCCTGGCCAGCATATTAAGATTTGTCGGACAAAAAAGTATTAGATGGCGTGGTATTTCGTTTGCAAACCAAAACTTACCAAACCATCGTCGTCCCAGGGACTTACTGTTTGGCGTTTTTATTACCAGCCTTCCCCCACTTTTTAGGATGCGGGCGATTTCTTTTATAAAGTTGACCGGTTCAGGGATGTGCTCTATAACCTGACGTGTGGTAACTATGTCAAAACTGTTGTCTTTGAATGCTGCGCTGTGTAAATCACCCTGAAATACTTTAAGGCCGGCCTTGTGACAAATATCGACTGCAATTGGGTTAAACTCCACCCCTTCAAACTGCCAGCCAAGGAAATTCATGTCCCTGATAAATTTTCCATTGCCGCAACCAATGTCCAGTCCTTTTCCTTTGCGAATAAACCTGATCTCATCACGGTATAGAAAAAATGAAATTGCTGGAGATATCAGTCTAAACAACATTGGTACATTTAAGTGGGAATAGTTATATTTATAGCGTAAAACTCCGCGTTTGGACCAGCTAAACGGCTTTAAAGGAGGTATATTTGTATAGACATCGTAATCGTCAGGATAATACCTAACAATTTCATCCAGTGACGGCATGGGTTCCTGATATACAGCTGCACAACGGCTGCACTCCATGTATTTATAAATTTCGGGTTTGTTATACAGAAGGTCTCTGCCTTGGAAAGAAAAAAATCCAATAGACTTGCAAAGAGGGCATTTTGATTTCAGGTTGTTTGCTTTTTGTTTTGAATCTTTGTTATTAATTCTATTCATATTGTATTTTTCGATATTTTAAAATTCAGCCAATTTCTAAAAAAATATTTTTGATATTTATTAGGTTTAAGGTTAATAGTTTACGGCTAACAATCACTGAAACCTTTTCCATTCATATTTCGATGCTGGACGTTCAATGTTCATTTTTTTACTAATCTAAATACCCCCACTGGTTATCTTTTTTAATATAGCGAGATATCTCGGCGCCTGAGTCTGAAGGGAGTATTTATCTTGTACCAGTTTTCTACCTGCAAGGCCCATTTTCATTCTTTTATTCGGATGATCAACCAATTGCGAAATTTTATCTGTCCAATCTTCTATGTCATTCGCCCAAAAACCGGTTTTATCAGGAATTGCCAGGTCTTTATTCAAACCCACGGGAGAAACCACAGCGGGGACACCTGCAGCAAGATACTGTACTACTTTGAGGCCGCACTTTCCTCGAGCCCAAAGATCATCTTTAATCGGCATAACGCCCACATCAAAACTTTTCAGATCTTGTTCTACGTCCTCCGGTCTCCATATCTTTTTTATCACTTCAATATTGTTTAAGTCAAAGAAACGGTCACATACAATTTTAAGCTTAATATTTTTATATTTCTTATTCAGTTTTTCCAGAGCCGGGGCTATCGATTTCAGGTAATGAAGATTTCCCGAAGTACCAATCCATCCAATAATGAAATCTTTTTTTGTTGTATCATAATTTTTTATGCTGTACTCCTTTAAATCAACAATGGTGGGTATCACATAAATTTTTTCCGGTGAAATAAATTTCGCCGCTTCATTTTTTAGATAAGTGTTTCCCGCAATAACTCCGTCAACCGCTATCATCATGGCTTTAAATTTTTTCATTTTGCTCCATGAATGATGATTTCCGTGGCGTGAAGAACGGTACATGATAGCGTCATCAAAATCGAATATCATCTTTTTTGCAAAATGCCTGACAAAAAAAAGATCGATAGGTGAAAGCAATTTTCTTTGAACAATCACCATATCAAAATTAGAAAGATGTTTAAAATTCCGGTACCGCGAAATCATATCTTCTGATACGCGAACAAGTTCTACTTCGACGCCGTGTTTTTTAAAAAATGGGATAAATTCTTTAACGCGGAATCTCCCCTGAAAACTTTTATGCATTAAAAAGGCTAGTTGTTTCATCTTATTATCGCAGAAAGCAAATACCGATATGGCCTTGTACTGTATGGATATCTTTTTATCGCTGATAAAAATTGTTTTTTTCCTTCTTCTTTATTCCCTGCCATAACATATCTTCTTCCCAGGGAAATTTCTAAACCTGAAATCCTCTTGTTGTACTTGCTTTTAGAAATTTTGTCTGGATCATACTGCTTTTGCAGTACCTCTTTTGCTGTATTTCTTAAATCGATTTTGTCATTACTTAGGCGGGTCTTACATTTCCTAATCCATGCCAAGGGGGATTTTATATGAGCTAAAGAAAAGCTACGGGATATTCGAAGCCACATATCGTAATCCTCAGCTCTTATATAGTTTTCATTAAAACCACCAATCTCATCAAAAACACTCTTTTTAATTATTGCAGTAGAAGTATGGATAAAGCTTTTCATAAAAAGCTTTGCATAAAGATCTCCAAAAAGCCAATTCGGCTCTTTAATTTTTATATCATGCTTTATACGAACATTTTCTGATGAGACCATGGAAATTTCAGGATGTGTTTTCAAGAACTCCATCTGAATCTTCAATTTTTCCGGATGCCACATATCGTCATCATCAAGAAAAGCGATAAAATTTCCTATTGCTTTTGAAATGCCTATATTTCTTTGGGCGGAGGCTCCTGATATTTTTGTTTCTATAAATCTAATCGGTTTGGGATACTCATAAACGGCATCTTTGGTATTGTCTTTTGATCCACAATCTACAACAATGACTTCATCAGGGAGAAGTGTCTGTGAAAAAATGCTGTCTATTGCTTCTAACAGAAAATACCTGCGATTAAGGGTAGGAATTATAACTGAAACAGTGTTTTTAATAATTTATCTCCCGACAAAGTGTAAGATTTTTAGCTTAAAAAACTTTCTTCATGATGAAAGCTCTTTAGGAAAAAGCTTAAAAAAGTATAGCAACGAATGTTATGGTCCAAAATACCATATATAAGTTTATTCATTGAAAAGATAGGTCTGTCAAAAGTTGCAAGGTATTTTTATTGCAATTCAACAACAGCATAAATCGTACGTCTTTCCTTAAAATGGATCACTTCAACACTGTTTGAAAAGGCCGATAAGAGTCCTCTTAGCTTTCTCGGGCTGAAATGCCTGAGATCCGTTCTGTCCCGGTAGGACTTCTTATAAGGGACCTCTACAAGTATCTTTGCTCCAGGATTTAAGAATCGAATGGTCTGCTCCAATGTACGATGTGGATTAATTACGTGTTCCAGGGTATG
Organism: Thermodesulfobacteriota bacterium; assembly: GCA_034189135.1. Classification (NCBI taxonomy): domain Bacteria; kingdom Pseudomonadati; phylum Thermodesulfobacteriota; species Thermodesulfobacteriota bacterium. The sequence continues at coordinate 3,258 of JAXHVO010000120.1, forward strand.
GAAGATAATGGCTGTGTTGAAACGATCAGTAAGGTCTATTTCTTCAATATTTCCATTTATAAACCTTATCTTGCCAGAAAGCTGAGGGTGATTTTTAAGATGCTTTTCGGCTATCTCAATGGCGTATTGCGATATATCCAACCCGCAAACATGATATCCCTTCATCCCATAAATAATATCAATTTCACCAGATCCACAACCCACATCAAGAATATCATTTTTAAGATGGCCACTTTCAAGGGTCAACCGAACCAAATCATTTTTTTCCCAAAACTCAAGCGTAAATGCTTCAGGAAGAACTTTTTCCCTGTATTGAAAAGTCTCATCATAGACTTTGGCAAATTCATCTAAAGATATGTCTTTGGAAATGTAAGATCTTGGATCATTATCCATCTTTTTTTTTCTCTTAATCCTCCACATTATAAAGTTCTCCTTTTCTAACTATGAGTGATTTTGGAGATATCCTTTAAAAACTGTTCAATTGCAAAAAACACACTTTCCTGATTCTTAAATGAGGGAGAATGTATTTTATCGGCTTTACAAGAGAAAACCTCTCGCATGGCTGATTCAAGGGCATCGTGGTCACCAGGGAGTACCACGGAACCGTTTTTTCCGGTAATGTACATGCTAGCACCATTAGTGCTTGTGGTGATTACCGGAATTCCTGATGAAAGAGCTTCCAGCACAACCAGAGAACAGGCGTCATAAAATGAAGGGTGAACCAGGCAATCGCAGGCCGTATATATGAGTTCAGGGTCGTCTGCTTTACCTCCGAATATCATTCTATCGGAAAGATCTTTCGCCTTTTTTTTAACTTTTCGATTATACGGACCGATAACAAGAACCTTAACCGGTAAGTTGCTTAATGACCGTGCTGAGAGGATGAGTACATCGAAGCCTTTTAATACAAGATTATTTGCCATAAAAAGAAAAACAAAGTCGCTTCGCCTGATATTATACCTTGACCGTATCTCATCTCGATACCGGACATTATTCGGTGTGAATTTATTTACATCGATTCCATTGGGCAATAGGTGGAGTTTTGACGAGGGATATTCAAACCAGGTCCGAATGTCTGTAGCGACCATATTGGATATGGCGATGACTTCAGGCTTTGTTATTTTAAAAATCCACCATTCTATCAGTCGTTGTACAAGGTCCTTAGGATTGATATACTTTATTATCCGGCAAATACTTCTTATTCCGGCAGGGTGTCTGAGTGTCTCTCTGAGAAACCATGCACGGTGGAGTCCTCCGTGGGGCTGATAAATATCCATATAAAAAGTGTTGCCCACACAAAAATGCAGGTAGTCCGGCATTTTTCTTGCTTTGAAAAAGTGCAGCAGGGAAAAACCCAGGTGCCTTAAAAACTGGGGGAATTTGAAAGGTTTGACAAGGGATATACTGATTGCGTTAGTATAAATTTTTGCTGCTTTCATACATATCACAGCCACATCGTGACCCTGGTGAGAAAGAAAATGGGCAAAATCCCAGCAGTATCTTTCAGCTCCTCCCACATGTGGGTCAAACTTTTCAATGGCAATACATACCTTCAACTATAGAAATCCTTCACACAGTCAATAATATAATGAACTTCGTCATCTGTAAGCCATGGGTGAATGGGCAAGCTGAGTATTTGATTCGAACGCAGTTCAGCGTGCTTAAGTTGTCCAAATACTTTGACTTTTTTAAAGGCTTTCTGCTTATGAAGCAAAACAGGGTAATGGATGAGGGTTTCCACACCATTATCCTTCAAATGGACCTGAAGCTCATCTCTTTTTTCCACTGAAATGACATAGAGATGGTATGCATGGGTAGAGGTTTTATCCATGGATGCATGGACAAGATTGATGTCTTTTAGGCCAATATCATACAGGGCCGCTATTTTTTGTCTTCTTTCTACCCAATTAAAAAGGTATTTCAGTTTTACTCTGAGAATAGCCGCCTGCATTTCATCCAACCGGGAGTTATATCCGGGAATATGATAGGTGTAACGGTCTTTCTGCCCATAATTTCTCAACAGGGTGAGTTTTTTAAAAAGCTCGGTATCATTGGTGATGATCATGCCTCCGTCACCGTAAGCGCCAAGGTTCTTGGTTGGATAAAAACTGAATGCTGACAGGTGACCCATTCCTCCGGCCGGTCTATTTTTGTATAATGCGCCATGGGCCTGGCAAGCATCTTCCAGCACAAATAAATTTCGACCGGCTGCAATTTCCATGATTTTGTCCATATTCGCACAGGCACCATAAAGGTGAACGGGAAGGATGGCTTTGGTATTTGGTGTGATTGCTTCTTGGATAAGAGTTGGATCCATAAGATACGATCGTGGTTCAATATCTATAAAAACAGGTGTCGCACCTGTATACATAATGGATAGGGCGGTGGCAGCAAAGGTATTTGCCACGGTGATCACCTCGTCACCCGGTCCTATATCCAATGCTTTTAAAGCAAGAAATAAGGCGTCTGTGCCTGATGCAACACCGATGGCATATTTGCAGGCACAGGCTTTGGCAAACTCTTTTTCAAATGCGGTCACTTCATTATCTAGAATATAGCGGCCTGAGTGAATCACTTTCTTTACAGCATCCAATATTTGATCTCCGACTTCAGCTATCTCGCAGGAGAAATCAAAAAATTTAATCTGCATGTTTTGCTTATTCATTTTTTCGGCCAGTAATGTTCTTTATATCTTCTGTAGAAATCGACTGTCTTTTTTATTCCGCTTTCAATGTCGACGGCCGGTTCCCATCCCACTATTTTTTTTATCCTGGATATATCCGCCCAGTAGTCACCCGGTTCTACTTCCGCCCTTTCTTTAGTGAACTCGGTGAAGTTGTAGGAGCCGGTTTTTGAAAAATTTACGATTTTTTGTGCCAGTTCCCTGAATGTAACCGCTGTTCCGGAGCCCACATTGAACACATGACCGATGGCTTCATTGGTGCAGGCAGTCTTAAGCATGCATGCAACCAGGTCATCGATATACAAAAAATCTCTTTTAATCATACCGTCGCCAAACACCGGTATGATATCGTCGTCCAATGCTTTTTTAATAAACCAGTTAAAGACACCGTATTCGTCATGCATCATCTGGTGCCTTGGGCCATAAGTGTTGGTGATTCGAAGGCATATTCCCGGGATATTAAATACTTCTTTATATACGATAATTATTTTTTCAGCTGCAAGGTTTGTCACAGCATAAAGCCCTTTGGGGTTTAAGGGGTGATCTTCATTTACAGGCAGTTTTACGCTGGAGCCATACTCTCCTCTTGTGCCTGAATAAACGACAAGGGCATCCGGGTTGTGATGCCTTAAGGCCTGCATGAGCACCAATGTGCCCAGGCAGTTTATTTCAAGGTCCTGCACAGGGTTTTTCATGGAGTCCACATGATTGACCTGTCCGGCCAGATGAAATATAATATCCTGGTCCTTGACAAGATGGTTGATGGAAAGCTGGTTTCTTATATCACTGTAGTTTATCCTTACCTCGTTTTTGACCGGCTCTATATTGAACAGGTTCCCTCCTTGCCTGGGAAGCATGTTATCCACTATGGTGACATTCGCTCCCAGTCTGACAAGCTCGATCGATAGGTTTGAACCGATAAATCCGAGGCCGCCGGTGATGAGGACATTTTTATTGTTGTAGAACGCTTTAGTCTTCACTGTTGTTCCTTTTCCTTGGATTATTTTTCAGCTCCCAGAGTTTTGCGTATTTTATGAATACATAATATACGGTTGACACAGCGATTACAAACCCCGGCAAACCGTCCATAAAACCTCTTTTAAAAAAATATTCCTTGATAAACCTGAAGGGTGGTCGAAAAATCAGGTCAATGTAGCTAAAACGGCGACTTTCTGCAATCATATCCCTGGCCGCTGTATCCGAATAGTTGTTGATCGTATCTATTTGATCGGCAATGTCTTTATAGTTATAGTGAAAGTAAAAATTTGTTAGTGTTCCGACCTTTCCGCAAACAGAAACTTTCGCATGGAGACCACCTTCAAAAGCTCCTTTTGATTTCCGGAACAATCTTATTTCATAGTCAGGCACCCATCCACCGTGCATGATCCATCTGCCCAGATAGAAAGTCCTTCGGTGAATAATATATCCGTCATATTTACCATTGTCCGTTTCAATTCTTTGCATCATTTCTTTGGCCAGCTTGGGTGAGATTTCCTCATCTGCGTCAATAAAGATGACCCATTCGTTTTTTGCTTTGGAAATGCAGTAGTTATATTGGTTCATGTGACCGGGCCAATGCCGTTTTTCAAAATGACTGGCGTATTGTTGTGCAATTTTCGGTGTTTCATCAGTGCTGAAGGAATCGACCACAATGATTTCATTGGCCCAAGGGAGAACACTTTTTAAAGCCCTTTCCACGGTACGTTCATTATTAAAGGTGATCATGCACACAGAAATATTGATCATCATATTGGTTGCCCAATCTCCATGGTGTATTAATAACAGATTTGTTTACAGACGGCAAAGTATGGCTGAAAGGAGGTATGGTGTCAAGTCAGAAATAGATAATAAAAACAGGCATTGTGATCATAAGGTTAAGGAAAAGATTGAATATTTGTCCTGTTATTCATTCTAAATTTGCTTGAAAGCGTAGTCTATCTTTAGTATGTTCTCGCCACCGGTTTGCCAGACCTGGATTTTTCAAGGGTAATTATTTTACCTATTATTAGTGATGCAGGGAGTGAATCAATTGGATATCTCGTTTATCATAGTGAATTGGAATACAAAAGACCTCTTACATGAATGTTTGGCATCCATTTATAAGACGATGGACAAATTGAAATTCGAAGTATGGCTGGTGGACAATGCTTCCACCGATGGAAGTGTTGAGGCGGCAAAAAGTAAATATCCCGATATAAATACGATAGTAAATGAGCGAAATTTAGGTTTTGCGGCGGCAAATAATCTGGCTTTAAAAAAAATGAAGGGAAAATATGCGCTGTTACTCAATACGGATGCAACACTGACTGACGCTGCTGTGGATGAACTTTATTGTTTTATGGAGGCTAATGATAAGACAGGTATTGCCTGCGGACAGTTGTTGAATACGGATGGGTCCAAACAAAATTCCATAGCAAATTACCCCTCTTTACTTTCGCTGTTATTTAATGAAACAGTATTGAGAGTTTTATTTCCGCATAAATTTCCCAGTAAAAGAAAAGAATACATGGCTCCCCTTGAAGTGGATTCATGCATCGGGGCATGTATGATCGTTCGCAAAAAGGCCATGGATGAAGTGGGAGCCTTTGATGAAGGATATTTTTTTTATCTTGAGGAGACAGACTGGGCTTACAGGATGAAACAAGCCGGGTGGGGCGTTTTTTTTGTACCGTCGGCCAGGATATTTCATGCGCAGGGCAAAAGTGTCGGTAACAATGCAAATAAAAAGATCATGTTTTATCGTTCTCGTTATTATTTTTTTAAAAAGTGGTACAAAAGAAGTTATGTCATTATTTATATCATTGGTTTTTTGCGACTGCTGGTCAATACTTTATTATCATTATTTGGCGTATTATTCACTTTAGGATTAAATGACGGGATAAGAAAAAGATTTGGTATTTATATTCAATTAATCCTCTGGCATTTCAACGGTTGTCCATCAAGCCTTTAAACATTGCATCAATCTCGGGAAACGTTTTCCAATTTTCCAAAAATATATTTATATCCCTTTGATGAGCGCGCTCAAATCGTTTCCGGCTATAATGCATGCACATGGCATCCAGGTCAACCAGCACAGGGTGTTGTTGATGAATAATTATGTTGGTCCCCTTCATATCCTGATGGCTGATCTTGGCAATGGCAAGGTTTTTAAAAATATCCAAAATGCGTTTGGCCACAACGGGTTGTTGCTGTTTATTGCCATCATTAAAAAAGTCAATTGCATTCATGCCGTCAATATAATCATATACGAAATACGCCGTACTCCTGAAATATCCAAAACGTCTTTCCAGCATGGCCACCGGCATCGGGGTTGCGATGCCCAACATTAACAGCAGGTGTGCACTTTGCCAGGAATGCATTGCACGCGATGGCCTTAAAAAGCGCCTAAGCCTGTGTCTGATATTTTTGATGTTATATCGTTTAACCACCAGGTCGTGTTCGTTGATCTTAATTCTTATTACGGTGGAGCTGTTTCCCTTTTTGAGAAAAATGCTTTTCGGGTCATTTATGATCCTGTCAGGGTTATGCAGAAAAGCGGTCATTTCCGGAGTATCATAAGCTTTTTTGCAAAGTATAAAACGAGTAAAAGACCTGCGGCAAGTCAACTCTGAATATTCCTTTAAATTTAACTTAAGGTAATTTTTTATCCTCCACCTTCGCCAGCGTTTAATTCGTAAATCCAGTTTTCCAAATATACCTTCAGACTCTTTCAAACCGGATGCTTCAATATATTCTGTATACAGGTCAACAATAAGGGAGTAATCTGGTAAGGTAAACTGTGCGAACAGCATGGCGAGATTTTTTAAGCGGTCTTTGACTTTCAAAGGACGGCCTTTTTTGTTCTGCCGAATGGGTGTTCCATCAATGGTATAGATTGTTTTGTTCTTAATCAGAAAGTTATTCAGATGCAGATCAAGATGCTTTATGCCTGCCTGGTGCATTTTAGCTTGGATTATCATCAGCTTGCGTATCAGGTTTCGTTTCTCTTGAATGCTTTCAACGGTACTCCAAACGCTTCCTAACTCAGTGGATGGGTAAATATAGTTAAATATTAATGCCCCGGCTTTTTTGTCCTGTGTTTTCCCGATAAATAACAAATCAGGTGCAGGGATACCTGCTTTTAATAGTGCCTGGATTCCCGATGACTCTCGATTTACATGACGGTTAATCTGAAGCGGCTGATAAAACAACTTGGCAACCACCTTGTGCTTCCTCCACCTTCCCAAGTATACGGCTCGCTTCCCCGGGATAAGATTTAACAGTCTTTCACAGACCAGATGTTCATTGCTTCCATCTATGGACAAGCAAAAGGGTAGCTTAATTTCTCCTGCTGAATTTCGCAGTTTTATACCGTTATACTGAATCATAAGGTCATCAAAAGAATGTTGAAAAAGCTATTAAAGGATAACTTAGGTTTTCCGGGTACAAAAAAAGAATATTTTGATATGCCGAAGTCAAGTGCCTGATTGGGTCAGAAGTTTTGTACAGGCATTCATTACTCTGTTTACATCAAGCTTTCTCATACAGTCCCGATGTGGACAATGTTTCAGATAGCAGGGCACGCATTCCATTTCGGTCATACTTACGACAAGGCTTTTATGATTTTGTGGTCCTACATAATACGGATCTGTGGGACCAAACAAAGCGACTATCGGAATGTCTATCGATGAGGCAAGGTGCATAATTCCAGAATCTATGCCCACAAATAGCTTTGCATCTTTTATGATTGAACAGAGTGAACGAAGTCCGGTATTTCCGGTTAAATCCACCACAAACGGCTCTTTGTTCCGGTTGCTTTCCATTGCCAGTTTTACTATGGTTTGATTGTAAGCTTGACTTTTTCTTCCCCCCACCAGTACCGTATCTAATCCAAAGTTTTCCTTAATTGAAATGATTAATTTTGCGAATTTATGCTGGCCCCAAGTCTTTGTCTGTCTTCTTTTTGACGCCCCTGGTGAGATAACAATGTATTTGGGGGGAAGGCCAAAATTATTTCTGTTCTTATCTGCAGTGATAAGTCCGATATAGTCATTTTTATTCACACTGATATTGAGTTTTTTAAGCAGCTTGGCATTATTGTGCCAGCTATTATGGCCTTCGACGATTTCTTTGATATCAAGACATAGATCCCAGGGAAAATGAGCAAAGCCGGCTTTTATTTTTGCTTTGCTAAATGTGGTCAATATCAGGCTTTCCAAAGACCTGGGCAGGGAGATTAACAGATCATACTGGTAACTGCGCAATTTGTTTAAAAGCTCAAGCTTTGCTTTCAAATTTACTTCCCGCAATATGATGCGGTCCACATAGGGTAATCCTGTCAACAGCTCTTTCAGGTAGGGTTTTACAACTGAATGAATGGTTGCACCAGGGAAATTATCTCTAAGGGCTTTTAGCAGCGGAAGGGAAAAGACCAGATCACCGATCTGATTTAGATGAATAATACATATTTTGTTGAAATTCATAGCTTTTAGGCTTAAAGAAAGAAATCATCATCCTTTTCTTCTTCTATTTCATCAACATTTTCATTTGAATGAATAGAATTTTCTATCCACCAGTTTAAGTGGTGATAAAAACATGCCACTACGCTGCACTCCTGTTCAGCGTTAAAGTTTGCGATGGAGTGAGCCAGGTCTTGTTGCGTGTCATTGAATTTGTTTTCATCATCATAGCCGTTATAATTTCCTATTTTTGCTTTATCAGCACCCCTGAAAGCGGGACAATGAAAGATTCCGGACGGGGTGAGAACAGCCCGGAAAAATTGCGCATGACAGGTTTTCGGTTGTTTTTTCATTTCATGGACTTTACCACCCATCAGTTCTGACAAATTTATGCTTTTCAGTATTTTTATCTTTTTGTTTGCGATTTGCTTCGCCTGTTGCAAATTATTCTTAATTTCTTTTATCACTTTCTGCTCTCTTATTTTATCTGGAGGGTCAAAAAGAGATTCCTTTTGAGAAAGATCAAGCTTCAGAAGACAGGGTTTGAAAGATATATAGTCAAAGTGATAGGTTTTTGCCAAACGAACCGCTTGAGGAATTTCATCAATGTTCGGGCAAAGTTGTTTTCCATCTATGTAAATTCCTTCCCACACAATGACAAAAGAATAGCCCATGGAAATGCGTGGGTTAAGTTCTTTAAATTCCCGCGCATTGGACAGTATGGTTTCCAGACTGATATTATTTTTCGGATTGTGGGACCGGGCAAATGTTGTTTCACTTGCGGCATCTATGGAAATTCTTAACCAGTCCTTTCCCTCTAATAGTTTTGCAATATTTTTAATATGCTGGAGTCTTGATCCATTTGTTACGATACCAATTTGCATTCCCCTGTTTTTTAGGTACCTGACTATTTCTTCAAAGTCTCTATGAAGGGTGGGCTCACCGCCTCCGATGAGGATAACAGACATCAACCCGTGAGATTTTAAGGTATCGATGCTTTGTTTCAGGTTTTCCGTATCAAGAATCTTACCGGAATTTATTATTTTTGAATCGACACAGTGGGGGCAGCGGAAATTGCAAGCGGTTGTTAAATCTAGATTTATCGATAAAGGCCCGTAATCAGGAAAAGCTTTACTGGTATCGGATGCCTCGAAACTACGACGCCACGAGATATATTCTTTGAGTCTTTCAATGACCGACGACTGTCTTAGCTTGGAGCTAAAATCGTGTTCTTTATTCTTTAATTTTTCCATAAATACCTTTTAAATTGTTTCATAACAGTTATAAATTTTTTTCAACATATAATACGTGGCCATAATATGCAACTTGCCTATTTGTGGCTCCTTTTTTGTTTTGACTGAGGATATAAAATCTTTCACCGATAGCTCAAGTGGATCATCCAGCTTCAAGCTTTTATCCAGATATTTAAAATAAATGTTATAGTCCTTAAGATCCAGAACGCGGTAAACAATTTTATCATTAAATCCAAATCTAAAACTGCGGGGTTGTCGCTTTTGCCTTTCAAGGTTGATAAGGACCTCGCAGTTGTTGTTGGGCGTCGTATAGATGAACCTTACTATCATTTTACTTCCATCGGGCTCAATATTTGTTTTAATCATTTTGCCTTTTCCCAAAGTAAAATACAGAAGGCTTAAGGCATGGGGGATTGAATCGAGTATCATCTCTTTTCCGCGAACCATGGGAGAAAGATGCATAAAAAAAGTATCAGTTTTTTTTCGGTCAATGGGCCCGCAAAGGGTTTCATAATAAGGTAACGAGAAAGGCCATTGAGAATTCATGGCAATTTTGAGTTTCCTGTCTTCAGCTTTCTGCAAAATGAAATCGACTTGTTTATGTGGGTCATCATGATTATTCCACATAAACGGTTTTTCACAGAAAACATGCAAACCTGCATCCACCGATTTGATAAGGTAGTCAAAATGGGTCGGCAATGGGGAGGCAATCACAACCGAGTCGGGTGTTTTCTCTGCTATCATTTGGTAAAAGTCGGTATAGGCAGAAGCTTGGATACCATACCTCTTTAGATTGCTAGCGGCATGACGGGAAGTTGTTTTTGTGGTTCCCAGCACGGAATTAACGGTGGTCTTGTTTTGGTGAAAATACTTTGCAATATATTCTCCGATGCCGTTATTATTTCGACCAGCCCCTATTATGGAAACTTTCATTCCTTTACCATATTACCAAGATATAAGATCGAATTAACATTTCATAGTATACTAAGATTTTCGAAAAGTACTCTTTTGTAAAGTTCTCGAACTGCCAATAGCAATCTGGAATGTCGCCCGCTTCTCATGTTTGGCATACATAGAGAATACTAAGGTTAAATCTTATATGTTACTAAAGAATTAATTAAAAAAAAATAACATGCAGCAATAATTTTTGCAACGTCTATTATCATGGGAATATACCACCAAAAACCGAGATATTGAGGTTGTTGGTGATAAATATTTGTTGACTTTAGCGAAAGGGCTTTTTAGTATACATCATACGATTATACCATTATATCGTATAAACATTGGAGAAATTCCAAATATGGGTTGGGAGAGGTTTGGGTGAAATCTAAATAGAAAATGAAACAAGAGAGGTGAAAGGTGAAACAACAACAATATATGGATTTGGAAAATGAATTTGGCGCACATAATTACAAGCCGCTGGATGTGGTGTTGGAGCGAGGCGAGGGAGTCTGGGTTTGGGATGTGGATGGCAACAAATACCTTGACTGCCTTGCAGCGTATTCCGCAGTCAATCAGGGGCATTGTCATCCAAAAATTATGAACGCAATGATTGACCAGGCAAAAAAATTGACATTGACTTCAAGAGCATTTCGAAATGATCAGCTTGGTTTATTTTACCAGGAACTGTGTAAACTTACCCATTCTCACAAAGTCTTACCCATGAATAGCGGCGCAGAGGCGGTGGAGACTGTGATTAAGACGGTTAGAAAATGGGGATATAAGGTAAAGGGAGTTGAGGAAGATAAAGCGGAAATCATTGTCTGTGAGAATAATTTCCATGGCCGTACCATTACCATAGTCGGATTTAGCACAGACCCGAATTCCACCGAGGGGTTTGGTCCGTTTACCCCTGGTTTTAAAATTATCCCCTTTGGAGATGCTAAAGCTTTGGAAGACGCAATTACACCCAATACGGTTGGCTTTCTTGTAGAACCGATTCAGGGCGAGGCCGGGGTGATCATCCCGCCGGTCGGGTATCTGAAGGCCGCAAGGGCTATTTGCGAAAAAAACAATGTGGTTCTCATACTGGATGAAATCCAAACCGGCCTGGGGCGAACCGGAAAACTTCTGGCTGAAGAACATGAGAATATAGAAGCGGATTTAACCTTAATCGGCAAAGCCTTATCAGGCGGCTTTTATCCTGTTTCAGCTGTTTTGTCCAACAGCGAAGTCATGGGCGTATTGCAGCCAGGTGAACACGGAAGCACATTCGGAGGTAATCCATTGGCATGTGCTGTGGCCCGTGTTGCGTTGAAAGTGCTGGTTGAAGAAGGAATGGTAGATAATGCCGCAGAAATGGGGACTTATTTTTATGATGGGCTAAGTCAGATAAAAAATCCGATAATTAAAGAGATTCGAGGCAAAGGATTAATGATAGGTATGGAGCTTTGGCCTGAAACAGGCGGAGCTCGCCAGTATTGTCAAAAACTTAAGAAAAAAGGGCTGCTTTGTAAAGAGACCCACGAGAATATTATTCGGTTTGCACCCCCGCTTGTTATTACCAAAGATGTGGTTGACTGGGCACTGGAACAGATTGAAGCTGTTTTAAAATAAGAAATAGTTAACAGGTTGAATGGTGATTGCGCATGCTGCCTCTTTGTCTTCACTTTCCCTACTCAACCATTTAATAAGCTCTGTAATAGAGCCGAATACGATTCAATAACTATTTTTTAAAGATAAGAAAACCATGATGAGGATAGGAAATGTTATCTAATTTTAAACAGAAAAGCTTTCTTAAACTGCTGGATTTTTCTCCGGAGGAAATTCATTTTTTGCTTAAGTTGGCTGAAGATCTTAAAAAAGCCAAATATGCCGGAACAGAACAAAAAAGACTAAAGAGAAAAAATATTGCATTGATTTTTGAAAAAACATCCACCCGAACTCGATGTGCGTTTGAAACCGCTGCATATGATCAGGGCGCTCATGTGACCTATCTTGGGCCGACCGGTTCTCAGATGGGTCATAAAGAATCGATGAGGGATACGGCAAGGGTGTTGGGCAGAATGTACCATGGTATTGAATACCGTGGCTTTGCCCAGAATAAAATCGAAGAACTGGCGCAATACTCGGGTGTGCCTGTGTGGAATGGTCTGACCAATGAATTTCATCCCACCCAGGTTCTGGCCGATTTACTTACCATCATAGAGCATACTGATAAGACGTTAAATGAGGTTTCATTCGCCTATCTGGGTGATGCCAGAAATAACATGGGGAATTCATTGATGATCGGGGCTGCAAAAATGGGAATCGATTTTCGTTCCATTTCTCCGGAAAAACTCAAGACAGAGATGAGTATAGTAAAACAAGCAAAGAAGATTTCAACAGTAACCGGTGCAAAAATACGGATCACCGATGATGTGGAAAAAGGAGTAAAAGGTTGTGATTTTATCTGCACGGATGTCTGGGTATCCATGGGAGAACCGGAAAATGCCTGGGTGCAGAGAATCGAATTATTAAAGCCATACCAGGTGAGCCAATCGGTTATGGAAATGACCGGAAATAATGATGTAAAGTTTTTGCACTGCCTGCCGGCATTTCACAACCGTGAGACCTTGATCGGTGAAAAGATTTATCAAAAATTCGGGTTGGAAGCGATGGAAGTCACCGACGATGTGTTTGAGTCTAAAGCGTCTCTCGTTTTTGATGAGGCTGAAAACAGGATCCATACAGCTAAGGCGGTTATGGTAGCTACGCTGGGATCTTAAAAAGCACAAAATATTAACATAAGAAACTAAATGAATGCGAGGTAATATATGGTAGAGAATGTCATAATTATGGGAGCTGCCGGGCGGGATTTTCATAACTTCAACGTCTATTTCAGGGATAATAAACGATACAAGGTCATTTGCTTTACAGCCACGCAGATTCCAAATATCGATGACAGGCGATATCCAGCTGAACTGGCAGGTGAATTATACCCAAAAGGTATCCCGATATATTCTGATGAAAAACTGGCTGATTTGATAAGGGAAAATAAAGTGGATCTGGTTGCCTTTTCTTATAGTGATGTCAAGCACATCGAGGTCATGCACAAGGCTTCCATCGTTACTGCAGCAGGCGCAGATTTTTTAATTATTGGTGCGGCATATACCATGCTTAAATCAAAAAAGACGGTCATATCCGTATGCGCCATCCGTACCGGATGTGGAAAATCTCAAACCAGTCGTAAGGTCGTGAAGATTCTTCAGAAGATGGGAAAGAAGGTTGTTTCCATCCGCCATCCAATGCCTTATGGGGATCTAACCAAGCAGATTGTACAACGTTTTGCAACTTATGAAGATTTTGAAAAACATAAATGCACCATTGAAGAAAGAGAAGAATACGAACCGGTTGTTGGAATGGGGGCAGTCATTTATGCCGGTATCGACTACGGAAAAATTCTTAAACAAGCAGAACAGGAAGCAGATGTTATCGTCTGGGACGGCGGAAATAATGACACACCGTTTTATAAACCGGATATAAGCATCGTTGTGTTTGATCCACACCGGGCCGGACATGAAACCACTTACCACCCGGGGGAAACAAACATGCTGATGGCGGATATTGCCATTATCAACAAGGTGGATAGTGCAAAGATTGAAAATGTGGAGAAGGTGAAACAAACCATAAAAACAAATAATCCCCGTGCCAGAATTATTTTGGCCGATTCAAAAGTCATTGCCGAAGATGCGGATATGATAACAGGTAAACGAGTACTGGTTGTTGAAGACGGTCCTACCTTAACTCACGGGGAGATGAGTTATGGTGCCGGCGTTATTGCTGCCAGACGGTTTGGGGCGGCAGAACTGGTTGACCCGCGCCCCTACCTGTCAAGCACAATTAAGGAAACTTTCGAGAAATACCCGAATATCGGACCGTTATTACCGGCAATGGGGTATAGCCCCCAACAGATGAAGGACCTGGAAACCACCATTAACAACACCGAATGTGATCTTGTTTTGTCAGCGACCCCAATAGATTTGCTCAAGCTTCTTTCCATTGAAAAACCGACGATGCGGATTCGTTACGAGTATAAGGATAACAGCAATCCTACTTTAGAGGATTTATTAAAAGAGCTCATGGTTTTAAAAAATGAATAAGCAAAGTCCCAACAAACCGATTCTCCTGGTGGCCCTGGGAGGTAACGCCTTGATTCAAAAGGGACAGGAAGGAACAATTGAACAGCAGTTTGCAAACTTAAAAGTTCCTATTCGCCAGATTGCAAAACTTTCAACAGATTATAAAATCATCATTACACACGGTAACGGGCCTCAGGTTGGAAACCTGATGCTCCAGCAGGATTACTGCGATGCTGTGCCGAAACTTCCTCTGGAAATTCTGGTTGCGCAGACCGAAGGCCAAATCGGATATATGATAGAATCGACCCTGGACGAAGAGTTGATGAAACTGGGAATTGATTTCAAGCCTCTGGTAAGCCTAATTACCTATGTGGTTGTCGATAAAAATGATCCTGCATTTAAAAAGCCGACAAAACCTATCGGCCCGGGCTTAAGTAAGAAGGAGGCTGCCAGGATCCAATATCCAGTGACCAAAACATCTAAAGGGTATAGACGCGTGGTGGCTTCGCCCAGACCGATTACCATTATTGAAAAGCGGGAAATACAAAAACTGATTGATATGGATTTTATAGTCATTTGTTGTGGCGGAGGTGGGATTCCGGTTATACGAAAAGGGAGGGCCTTTAACGGTGTTGATGCGGTTATTGATAAAGATCTGGCGAGCGCCCGTCTTGCCGAGGAAGTGGGTGCGGACATTTTTCTAATGGCAACCGATGTGGAAGGCGCTATGCTTAACTTTGGCTGCAAAAACCAGAAGATGCTTCGTCTCATGTCAGTGAAAGAAACAATCCGTTATACTAAAGAAGGCCATTTCCCGGACGGTTCAATGCTGCCCAAAGTTGAGGCAGCCATGCAGTTTGTTGCCAACCAGAAAAAAAAAGCGGTGATTACCTCAATTAAAAAAATAGAAGCGTCCGTCAATGGCAAGGCCGGCACTGAATTTATTCTTTAAAAAGTGAGGATCGTCTGCAAAAGAGCGGGTAGGATTTTGATGAATCCCTGAATCCTTGAACGCTTTCCATCAGCTAATCTGAAGGGGAACCAACAGCGATCGCATTTTGAAATAGCCCAAAATGCATGCTTGTCACTAATAGCAGCAGGTAAAATATATGATAAATAAAAATATGCGTTACAAACTATATGAGTTTGTGGCGGAAGATTTGGGGTTGAAGATCATAAAAGGTGACTACAAGCCGGGTGATACCCTTCCGAATGAAGAGCTGTTGAGCAGAGAATTTGAGGTGAGTCGAGGTGTTTTAAGGGAAGCCACCAAGGTTCTGGTTAAAAAGGGATTGATTCGGCTGAAACCGAAAATTGGTACACAGATTCAGCCTAAAAGGGAATGGAATCTATTTGATCCGGATGTACTGATATGGGAATTTGAGGCAGGCAATAAGATGAAATTCCTGGAAAACATCATTGAAGTGCGGCGGATTATCGAATCAGAGGCTGCAAAGATTGCGGCAGCACGTGGAAGCAAACAGGATATTTCACTTATCAGGTCTAACTATGACAAGATGGCCCGCTTTTTAGACGATAAAGATGGTTATTCCTATGAGGAATACAGCAAGCTGGATATCGAGTTCCACACATCCATTTTAGAAGCCTGTCGCAATGAGCTCTTTTCGCAAATTGGCTACACCATACGGCAGGCATTGTTGGCGGCGCGTCAAAGTGACAGAAAAGATGTCCAAGCCCAGAAAGAAGCACTGTCGCTGCATTTCGATATTGTGAATGCAATTGAAAACCATCAACCTGAGGAGGCTTACAGGGCAACCCAGGCACTTATTTATGAAATATGGGGAGAAATGAAGGACAGAATATCCAGTTGAGAGTCAGGTGAACTTAAACGCACATTGAACCGGTGAAGACACATTTTCCTCCAACAATCCATTTTTTTAATCTTGTCAATTATTACGATTCTTGTTATTAAATCTTTTTAATGGACTTACAAAAAGTCTGATTTTTCCTGCCTCAATTATATCAACGTAGAAATGTTTCCGGAGGTTAGTAAATGGAACAAACAAGGGCTCTGGTTTTAAAATGTCTCGATGATTATGAGGATGATGACAGACTGATAAAAGAACTAAATCAAATTATTGAGAAAAAAGGAAAAACCGCATGTTCGGTAATCTTTCA
Source organism: Thermodesulfobacteriota bacterium (assembly GCA_034189135.1). Classification (NCBI taxonomy): domain Bacteria; kingdom Pseudomonadati; phylum Thermodesulfobacteriota; species Thermodesulfobacteriota bacterium. Next base: position 19,831 of record JAXHVO010000120.1, read on the forward strand.
TGTGTTAACCAACCTTGAGATAAAGAGTGGAGAAGCCAGGGAATTTTGGACTGAAATTATCACGCATTATAAAGAACTGGTTTCGATTTTAGGTCGTAAAGTAAGCCTGAGAACAGTGCTTTGTGATTATTTTTGTTCAATCCACAGATCATTAAAAAATCCTAAAGTTGTTGAGATTCAACTTTTTGAAAAAACAGTCAAAGCTTCCACCTATGACAACCTTACCGGTCTTTACAACAGGCAATCATTTGACGAAACCCTTGAGCGTGAGATAAACCGCGCAAAACGTCATGCAAAGGAACTATCCATCTTATTTCTCGATCTGGATGACTTTAAGGAAGTGAACGATTCTTTTGGACATCAAGCCGGTGACGAGGTTTTAAAACAGGTCGCTAAAATCGTATTAAAGGAAAAAAGGTCTGAAGATTTAGCCGCCAGATATGGAGGCGAGGAAATAGTGATTATCATGCCTGAAACAGGCAAGGTTAACTCTCTTGTGTTAGCAGAAAGGATCCGCCAGAGAGTTGAAGAAATGAGTTTCGATTTCAATGGGCACTCTGTCAGGCTAACCATAAGCGGAGGACTTGCGTCATTTCCGGAAAATGCCACTGATGCAAAAACCTTGTTGAAATGTGCGGACAATGCACTTTATAGAGCCAAGGGCTCAGGAAAAAACGGTATTTCCTTTTTTTCCCAGGATAAACGGCGTTATATGCGTATTGAGATTGACCGCGAAGTTAAGGTCAGAGAGCTTGGGTTTGAAGATACGCAAACCCAAACAGGAAAAGGGAAAAATATCTGCTTTGGGGGGATTCTTTTTGAGAATGAATATGCACTTCCCATTGGAACTAAAATACAACTCCATATTCCTCACAACCATAATAAGCCTTTGTTTATTATCGGAACGGTTGTTCGGGTGGAGGCTTTTGGCTCGGAGCAATATGATATAGGGGTGGCGATATCATTCATAGAAATGGATAAAACCATTAAAAATGAGATTTCCCGATGGCTTCAGATCCAAAGAAACAGCTCACCGGAAAGTAATGATGAACTGGTAAAAAGCATCACCGATGGCTAAGTAGCAAGTTCCATAACCAAGGCATAGTGGTTTTTCAAGGACGAGACAATACAGGTAGTACGCCGAGTGATTGAAAACTGCTGCAACGCAGTAGATGGGACTTTTACCGCGCCATTAATTAATGAATCAGGGAGAGTATTATGACCATAAAAAAAGAACTGTTAGATATTCTGGCTTGTCCGAAGTGTAAGGGAGATATTTATTTGAATGATGCGCAAGACGGGCTTATTTGTGATCATTGCAAGCTGTTGTACGAAATAAAAGATGATATTCCGATTATGCTGATTGATGAAGCAAAGCCCCTTGAACAATGAGTCTTCCTAAAGCGCCGAAACCGGCAAAACTGGTTATAGGTCTTTTCATGAAAGAAAAGCACCTTATGGAAAAAATAGTTGTTGAATTGATCAACGCATTCGGTTCTATCGACATTGTTAGTTCATGGTTTCCATTTGATTATACCGATTATTATGAACCTGAAATGAGCGCTCCTTTGTATAGAAGGATGCTGGCCTTTAAAGAGTTGGTCCGGCAAAGTGAACTTGCCGATATAAAGATTTTAACCAATGAGATCGAATCAAATTATTCCCCCCAAGAAAAACGTTTGGTAAATATTGATCCGGGATATTTGCTTAAGGAACGGTTTGTTCTTGCCACAGGAAAAAACTTTGCCCACAGGATTTATATTGGCAACAAAATATATGCTGATTTGACATTGATTTATACAAAAGGTGAGTTTAAAAAGCTGCCGTGGACATACCCGGATTATTCCGCTAAAAATATGCAATCATTTCTCAGCCAGGTACGAAAAAAATATGTGGTTGATTTAAACAAGATGGACTGATGAAAAGCCATTTTTCACCACTGTGACAGCAAACAATGCATGGAAAAACCAGGGCCATTAATTGCTTGAGTTTCCCACCGCTTATCTATAGCAGAGCCTGAACTCATAAAGGGTTGATTGCTGTAAAAGAGGTGCAAATAGAGCCACCAAAGGAAAACCTCATTTATTAACGAGAAAAAAATGATAAAAAGCATGACCGCATTTTCCCAAGCGGAAACGACTACAGATAATTTTACCACCATCATCGAAATACGTTCATATAACAGCAGATATCTTGATATTGCGCTGCGGGTTTCTCGTGGATACCATCTTTTAGAGGATAGAATAAAGGGTATGATATCCGCAAAGGTGAATCGAGGGCGAATTGAAATCAATGTCCAGATTAAAGACCATTTAGATGAAACACTTGCATATGATATCAATACGGAAAGGGCAAAGGCATACCATGAAGTCCTGATGAAACTGAAAGACTTATGCAACATTAAAACTGAAGTTTCTTTAGAACTTTTGGCAGCCGAAAGTGGAGTTATCGTACAGGAAGAACTGGAAAAGGATGTTGATGCCTGTTGGGTGGTGGTGAAAGAATGTCTTGCCGAAGCCATTGAAGACTTAAACAACATGCGCAGCAGGGAAGGGAAATTCATTGCCGCAGATATCAGCAAACGACTCGACTATATTGAAAAAAGCCTAACTCAAATTAACGATAGTTCCGGTGATCTTTTGATTTATTACCAGAAGCGGCTTAAAGAACGAATTGCTTCTTTAACAAAAGGCTTAGTGGACATAGAGCCAGGACGGATTGCCCAGGAGGCTGCCATTTTGGCTGACAGAAGTGATATTGCTGAAGAAATTGTCAGGGCAGAAAGCCATATAAAGCAATTTCGCCATATTACCCGTTCAAAGGAATCTTCAGGCCGGAAGCTCAATTTTCTGCTGCAGGAACTTAACCGTGAGTTTAACACAATGGGTTCCAAAACAGAAAAAGCAGAGATATCTCATATCGTCGTTGAGGTGAAGTCGGAGCTTGAGAAGATAAGAGAGCAGGTGCAGAATGTGGAATAGAATTAAGTGAGGGGTCGGGGAGTTTTTCAATTTGTATTCAGTTCGTCCGGAGAAGCGCCCATTTGCCCGTGTCAGCCTTAACAATAATTTCGCAAAACTGGCGTTCGGCAGCTATCTCGCCAAGATTCGATTTGAACCAGCCCCGGGGGACAGAACCCCACCGCAACGTTGATCGTCTCTGGCTGTATGGATTTAACTGAGAAGATAGGGGGCGTGTACAGAGTGCCGGACTTATTTGTTAAGGCTGACACGGGCAAATGGGCGCTTCTCCGGACGAATCACTAACAATCATTAAAGCTCAAACGGTTCACAAAAAAGCCATTGATAAGAAACTCTCCGACTTAATTAAATAAGATGTTTCCATTAAAAAAACCGCATGAAAAGAAAGGGAGTAAAGATGGACCCAAGTTTACTTAACATCGGATTTGGAAGTACTGTGGTCGCTCATCGGATTGTTTCAATTGTATCGCCGAATTCCGCTCCGATGAAGAGGCTTAAAGATGAGGCAAAGGATGAAAAACGCCTGATAGATGCAACCCACGGCAGAAGAACACGTTCAATAATTATCATGGATAGCAATCATGTCGTTTTATCAGCAATACAGGCTGAGACCATATCTCAGAGGTATTCCATGCTTAAGGAAGCTCAGTAAGGATAATGAACCACACAAAAGACAGCGAATTTGGTTTAAAAACAGGATCCGTGGTTAATAAAGGGCGTCTTTTTATTGTTTCCGGACCGTCAGGGACCGGTAAAACCACCCTGTGCAGCGCGGTCCTTAGCCGGTTTTCGGACATGCTTTATTCAGTCTCATATACCACCAGAAAGCCCCGTACGGGAGAGCAGAATGGAATCGACTATTACTTTATTAAAAAAGAAGAATTTAAAGATAAAATAGAACATGGGAAATGGGCCGAATGGGCAGAGGTTCATGGAAATTATTATGGCACAAGCGCAGAGTTATTAGACCAGGAGTTGGACTCAGGACGGGATATTATTCTTGATATAGATGTTCAGGGAACCTTCCAGCTTGTTAAGCGATATCCTGAATCAGTGGCAATTTTTGTCATGCCTCCGTCTATTGAGGAATTAAAGCGTCGCCTGAAATTAAGGAATACAGACTCAGGTGAGGTGATTGCAAGACGACTTGAAAATGCCAAAATGGAAATGACCAAGAAAAATCTTTACCCTCATGTGATTATAAATGATCAACTCCCTGTTGCCATTGGGCAGCTCATAACTGTTATCGAAAACTATCGTTCAGCTGGGTAACAGTTCAGACAAAAGCGGTTTCCATATTGTTTTAACCGTAAACGAATAGAGACCGTCAGGTTTCACTCCTGGTCGCGGCATCGCCGTGGGCAAAGCCGAATAGACTTCAGGGCTGCTTTTCAAGCGATACCCAAACCAGACGTCTTTACCAACAGGTATCAATCAACCACTTGCAATCAGACAAAATGAAAACTGAAATCCTTTATGGAATTAATCCTGTTTTTGAAGCCCTTAAGGCGGGTAAAAGAAAAATTCACCAAATTTATATTGCAGCACATAAAACTTCCGGGCGTATTTCAAAAATAGTAAAATTTGCCGAATCCAAAAAAATCCCCGTAAAAAAAGTAAAAGCAACACAGCTTAAATCAATCGCAGGGACCGGTCAGCATCAGGGCGTCAGTGCGAGAGTAAATCCTTATCCAATGGCCGATTTATCAGATATTACCGACAGCGAACCGGGAAAGGGTAATCATCTTTTTCTATTACTGCTGGATAATGTCCTCGATCCACAAAACTTGGGTGCAATAATCAGAACCGCATTGGGAGTAGGAATAAGCGGTATTATCCTTCCAAAAGACAGGTCTGCCATGCCGACACCTGCTGTTTCCAAGTCATCAGCCGGGGCCATTGAACATGTTCGGTTGATAAGGGTCACCAATATGGTGGACACAATTAGGATTCTGAAAAAGCAAGGAGCATGGATTGTGGGATTGGACCAGGAAGCTGAAAAGACGGTTTATTCGAGTGATTTGACCGGTTCACTTGCGATTGTTATCGGAGGAGAAGCAAAGGGAATTCGACCCTTGGTAAAAAAAAATTGCGACTTTATCGCTTCCATACCGCAAACAGGACAGCTGAATTCTTTAAATGCTTCTGTTGCCGCAGCAATAGCGATGTACGAAGCATTCAGGCAGAGAAGAATCGCCGGGAACCAAGAATAAAGAATCAAAGAAAAGAACCGGATGCGAGAACAACGTTTAGAAGCACAGTATTTCTTTTTGCGGGTATTCAATGCTTTTGAGAGGGTGCTTTTCCCGAAAAAGTGCACGGTATGTGGCTCTTTCTTTCATTCAGATTTGAACCGAAGGTTATGTTCACCGGAAAAAATTTTACAGGATAAAAAATCTTTGGTCTTTCATTATGGGAAAGATACACCAGAAAAGCCGGTGGCTTCCTGTTTAAATGGTGTTTTTAAATTTGACAGGCTTTTATCTCCCTACTTATGCCCAACATGTCTAACAGGGTATGCACCTGTTCAATCCCCAATTTGCATTAAATGCGGTATGATGTTTAAAAGCCGGGAAGGGGACGATCATCTTTGCGAAGACTGCATAAAACAACCGAAATACTTTAAGATTGCGCGTGCACCCGGTATTTATGATCAGGCCCTGATGAAAGCCATACATTGTCTAAAGTACAAGGGGAAAATTCAGCTGGCCAGGCCGTTTGGAATGCTTCTTTTTGCTGCTTTTATTCGGTTTTGGGATATGGATAAAATTGACCTGATTATCCCTGTTCCGCTTCATTCCAAAAGGATAAAGGCAAGGGGATTTAATCAGGCGTATCTTCTGGTCCGTAAATGGAAACAGCTTGCCATGGCATTGAGTGCCGAAACGCCGGCTGTCACGATCGACCGGAATATACTGGTGAGAAAAAAATGGACAGAGCCCCAGACCGGGTTGGGCCGCAAAAAACGATTGAAAAACATCAAGAATGCGTTTAGTGTTAACAATTGCTCCAAGATTGCGGGGAAAAGAATACTAGTAGTCGATGATGTTCTTACCACGGGAGCCACCGTAAATGAATGTGCAAAAACATTGATAAGCCATGGTGCCAAAAGGGTGGATGTACTCACCTTGGCGCGGGCGATGTGACTTCTATCTGATTGACATTAGGGCAATTTTTTTAATAGGTTAAATGAATACATGGATACCATTTCTAAAATAATAAAACTGCCGGAGCTTCAAGCGAAAGTGGATTCGATTAAAGTGTCAGGAAGTAAGGTTGTATTTACCAATGGCTGCTTTGATATACTGCACGTTGGACATGTTCGCTACCTTGCTGCCGCCCGCTTGAAAGGGGATGTGCTCATAGTTGGTTTGAATTCCGATGACTCGGTAAAATCGATTAAGTCCACCAAGAGGCCCATAGTGAACCAGGACGAAAGGGCCGAAGTCCTTGCGAGTCTGTGGTGTGTGGACTATATTATTTTATTTGATGAACCGGACCCCCTTTTACTTATTCAGGCCATTAAACCTGATATACTGGTTAAAGGGGATGACTGGGCTGAAGAAAATATAATAGGGGCTGACTTTGTTAAAGAACAAGGCGGCAAGGTCATACGGGTGCCGGTGGTACCCGAAGCTTCTACATCAAGAATTATACAAACAATCGTAAAGAGATACCGTTGATCACCCATAGCTCAAGTTCCACTTTCACCGCAAGCGGAATTGCATTTCTGGAAAACAGTATACATGATGGAAAAACCTTTTTGCCGTGAACGGTGAACCTTGAGCTAAAAGCTGTTTATGACTTGGAACGTTTCTCTAAAATAAATTACCAGATATGAGCTTAATATCAGTTAATAGAAACGGCACTTCATTCTATCAGTTCCCCAACCTATCCAGGTTTTCGAATATCGACCATGGGATTTTTACCAGAAAGAACGGCTACAGCAAAATGCCGTACCAAAGCCTTAACACAAGTTACAGCACTGGTGATGACATCAGAAATGTGAGGTTAAACCGATCGGTGATCGCGAAGTGTTTTGACAGCAATGAGCTTATATTCGCCAAGCAGGTACACGGGACGAAAGCTATGGTGTTTACCCAACAAGCTATTCCACGGAAAAAGAATTGCTACGATTTACTCCCTGAATGTGATGCCATGATCACAGATGTTAAAGAAAAATCTCTGGTGATACAGGTGGCGGATTGCCAGGCCATACTGATTTATGATCCTGTGGGGCAGGTGATTGCGAATGTTCATTCAGGTTGGCGCTCAAGCATAAAAAATATAATCGGACGAACCATATATACTATGCAAGAGGAATTTGACTCAAAGCCGTGTCATATGGTTACCGGTATCAGCCCTTCACTTGGCCCATGCTGTGCGGAATTTGTAAACTATAAAGATGAGATTCCCCAAGAATTTTGGAAATTTAAGGATGATTCAGATCATTTTGATTTTTGGGCCATCAGCTTCAACCAGCTTTGTGATGCAGGGGTTTTAAAGAAGAATATATATTTAAGCGAAATATGCACCCGTTGCAATACTGATTTATTTTTTTCCTTTCGCGGCGAAGGGACCACGGGAAGGTTTGCTAGTGTGATTGGTTTGAAATGATTAACGGAATGCTTTTTTGAATGTATTTTTAAATAGGCTAAATTATTACTGTAGATTGTAATAAGTTAGCACTTTGAAAATATAGCTGTTTTTGTTGGGATATTGCTGATTCGAAAAAGCATTTTTTAAATATCGAATATCGAACAAGGAATTTCGAATGACGAAGTGTGGAATCGCAACGCTCTATCTTTTATAATAGTATAAATGACGGAATGCCTTACTTCGACATTCATAATTCCTTGTTCGGTATTCTGCGGTTTAAAACGGATTCGCAAGCTTGAATTCGTCTTAAAAAGCCAAAGGATTAAAATAGATTAAGCCCAACACTTAAAGGTTTGAAGTTGGTTGTGGTTTAAATGCTTTATATAGTGAAGCGTCAAAAACAGCTTCATATCCCGTCAACTTGGCAATGATCACATTGTCTGGGTCAAGGAAGGTAAAGTCCCCTCTCATGATATGATCAGTCGCTTTATGTACTTTAAGTATTGCCGTAATCCCCTTGGCAGGAAATCTGTCGCAATACTGTCGGTACGAAGCCAGGTAGCTTGGAAGAGATACCTTTCCCATCTCATCATAGCACCAGATAATCGCCATTTGAAAAGCTGAATCGAGAACCAGGGGATCGGCTATCCAACTGTTTCTTAAAGGGTCGACCATCCATTTTTCAGGTGAAGGCGCCGAGGAAATTTCAGCAATGATTCCCTCAGGGGAGTAGCCGATGATTTTCTTTATTCCGCGTAGCTCACTGCCATGAAAAAGAATTTTATCATATACCTCATCAATGCTACGAGGATAAGTTTTTGAATCAAAATATTCCGATGAATTGAAAGCAGGGGGCAGGGACGGTTCATCAGATAAAATGGCCTTTGCGCGGGAGTGTATGACCGGCATATTATCTTTAAATCCGTTGCGCAGTTCCACATTAACTTCGTAAGTTTTACCATTTTTTCTGGGTTTGCCCGCCATAAGGCGAATTAACTTTTTCTCCTGATCGAGCTTGATGCCGTTTAGAATTCGCATATCATCGAAGCCGTGAAGAATAAGGCCCGGATTTTCATGAAGCGCGCCATGCCCGAGCCATTCAGTCATCAGGGCAAAGGGAACCACAGGTTTTCCATCCAGGACGTGTGAATTAAGAACCGGGTATTTTTCAACATCCAGCTCACGTTTAAAGGTAAGAGAAAGGGGATCATTATTTTTTAAAACAGCCTCCGGTTTTTTTTTAGAAGCCAGGCTTATTTTGTCGTCTGTTTCATTATGGACAATGATTTTCGAACCGATCACGACTTCTGCCGGGGCGTTTTTGTCCCCCATCATTTCGTAAAGCATACATTTTGCACCCTCTTGTACTGGGATCAGGTGGACACCGTTTTTGGCAAATTCTCGTTTTAATGAAGGCGATACCATACCTCCATCCCAGGGGCCCCAGTTGATAGATATCACCTTACAATCCGGTCTTAATACCGATTGCTGCCACGCTGTTTTGTTCAGAACTTCATTTGCCATGGCATAGTCAACCTGGCCCCTGTTTCCCATCCGGGCGGTTATGGATGAAAAAAGAACAATGTATTTAAGGGCGTCCTCTTTGGTTGCATCAAGAAGCGCTCTCAGTCCCATTACTTTGGTGTCAAAAACTTTGTCAAACTGTTTAATGGTCTTATCGGTGATAAAACGATCTTCAACAACGCCTGCGCCGTGGATAATACCTGTTATGGGGCCATGAGTTGAGTGAATTTTATGGAAAATCGAAATGACACTGTCATATTTACGGACATCCACCGAGTAATAGGTAACATCGGAACCTGCCGATTTCAACCGTTCTAAATTGTTTGCGATTTCACGATTTGCCATGTGCTTTTTATAGGCGGCTTCAATCTTTTTAGGCGATGTCTTTTTTTGGCTAAATTCATTTTTAAGGATGGCTTTTTTTATCAGGGATTCATCTTCCAATGTTGCCAGCCATTCTGGTTCAGGTGACGGCGAAGGGGAGCGGCCAAGAAGAATAAGGGTGGGGTTGCCATGATTTGCCAGGGCAAGTGCCGCGGCAGAGGTAATGCCTCTTGCGCCGCCTGTGATAACCATCACATCATCCGGGGTAAAATCAGCTGTATGCGGCACATCCAATGTATATGGTGAGGATTCAAGCTCAAGCGTATGTCGCATTCCGGGCGGCAAATTTTTGCTAAAACCGATTTCAACAGGGCCAGATGGATCGGGAGTTAACAGTTCTGTCACGATCAGCTTGGCAAGTTCCAAGTTTTCTTTCCATCCAGGTTCGACGTCAATGGCACGGCAGCATACATTTTCCCATTCAATGGCGGCTGTTTTTGCAAGCCCGATCAGACCGCCCTGCAAGGGGTTGAGCATCCCCCGGCCCTTAAAACCAAAGGCCCCGTCTATCCTGGTGATAGTAGCAAAAATCGCACCACCATTTTCGCTGGAATGGAGAATGTCGGGCGCCACATGATTTGCCAGCAAAAATGCGTCTTTTAAATCCGGATTGGTATTTTGAGCCTCGGGCCCAGCTTCAGGATTTGCCACCATGATAAGACCGGCAGCTTCAGGGAGCTTTTTTTTATACTTTAAAATATCAGGAGAAATAAGAACGGTATTGATATCCTGCAACTCAAATTCATCAATAATCGCCTGTGAAAGACCGGTTTTGTCGTCGGTAATGAAAATTTTTCTTCCCTTTGGTACCGATATTCTTTCACCCTGGTGAAATTTATTTTCCATTACGGAAACAACTTTTCTATTAATTGTACCCGAAAGGAGGGGGGATGCATTGTTAGAAATAGCAGCCGGTTTATCATCTGCAGGTTTAGTTTCTAAATCGGTTGGATTTAAAGAGCCCGGTGTTGAATTGCTGAAAGGTTCGGTTTTCAGGCCTTCGTTTTCAAGGTATTGGACGATCTGGCCCAGTGTTTTCAGCGTACCCACCACATCGGGAGAAATGGAAGGCAAAACAGGCATTTTTTCTTCAAGAGTGGAAAGAATCTCAACCCGTTTTATGGAATCAATACCCAGGTCGGCTTCAATGTCCATATCAAGGCCGAGGGTTTCCACCGGGTAACCGGTAAGCTGGCTGACTACTGAAAGCAGGGTCTGTTCAATATTTTTTTTTTGATCTGGGGGTGGCTCAAAATCGTTTTCCTCAGACGAAAAAGATAGGTTTTTTTTGTTTGGTCCTTTAGAATTTATCGACTCGTCCACCGACTGAGAATTGACCATGTATGCGACAATCTGCCCGAGTGTTTTTAGGGTTCCCACCATATCGGGTGAAATGGGTGAAAGATGAGGAATTTTTTCTTCCAGAGTAGAGAGGATTTCAACCCGTTTTATGGAATCAATGCCCAGGTCGGCTTCAATGTCCATATCAAGGCCGAGCGTTTCCACCGGGTACCCGGTGAGCTGACTGACCACTGAAAGCAGAGTTTGTTCAATATCTTTTTGCTTTAGCCCGGGCGATAAAACAGATGACTTAACAGCTGATTCGACAGAGACCTCTTCAGGTTGGGCTTCGATCCGGTTCACGGCATTTATCGCGTCGGGAACCACTGTTTCAATGGTGCCGGAGCCGACAAAACCTGCAGAACCTCTCGCGGCATCCGCTTTGGTTTGTTCCACCGTGCTTTTTGGCTGCCGCTCTTTATGGCGTTCGGTATCCGGTTTGGCAACTTTTTCTGCAGATGGGGATTTCATGCCCAGGGAAACTTCAACAAGCCGGTGTGTGCTTTCCATCATTTGCTGTAAGGATCGACTCGCATCGGATTGGGTTTCTAAAAATTTTTGGTGGGTTTCGGCGGTCTGCCTTTGAAGGTCCTGCATCGACTTTAAACCTTGTTGAACCAGGCTTAACGAATCGATAATAAAGTTTGAATGATTTTGTTTGCTATTTTCCATTATAGGTCGCTTTCCGTCGATATAATCTACCTGCGAAACACGGTTTTTAGTCTGTTGCGGTGGTAATTCGGAGTTATTATTTACCGGATCGTTTTTTCTTTCAGATGGTGGCCTGATGCTTGTATATTCAGCTTTACTGTTTTGCGGTTTGATGTTTTTTGTTTCAGGTTTGGGTTTTACGTAATTTGCTCCCGAAATAGGAATGCTCATTTTTTGCTGTGCTGGTTTTAAAACAGGATGTTCCCAGTTGCTTAATTTAACCGGATATCCCAAACATGCCAGCTGACAAAGAGTCGCGGCGAGATCCGACACTCCGAAACGAGACCCAGAAGATCTGTCCATGGGGATAGATATAAAACTTTGACCTGCTAAAATAGACCTCACCAGACCGGACATCACCGATTTCGGTCCGACTTCGATGAAGGTTTTCACCCCTGATTTAAAAATATTTTCAATTTCACTCTTAAAATCCACCGGCTGCAGAAGGTGCCCGGCCAAAATCTTTTTTACTTTTTCCGGGTCTAAAGGGTAGGGGAGCCCGGTGGTATTGGAGAAAACCGGTATGTCTGAAGGGGTAATATTAATATCTTTTAGATACCCGGCAAAAGGAGTTTGCGCATCTTTTACAAAGGAACTGTGAAATGCGGCAGATACCGGTAGTTTTACTGTTTTAAATCCTTTTTTGCTTAATATTTCATCTGCCTGCAAAATGGCTCTGGTTGAGCCGGAAAGAACCCCCTGGTCCGGGCTGTTTCTGTTTGCCAGAATGACATCCAGATTTGCAGTTGAAATCAGCTCGTCAAGTTGGTCAAGGGGGGCTTTGACCGCCAGCATACTTCCGCTGTCATGATTATTCTTTCTTCCCGCTTCTGCCATCAGTTGGCCCCGGCAGTGTGCCAGAAAATAAAGCGTATCCTCATCGATCCATCCGGCAGCGCAGAGTGCGGCCAGTTCACCAAAGCTGTGACCGCATGTCACGTCCGGTTGTAGGCCGAATCGTCCGAGAATTTTCAGCATGGACAGGCTGATGGCCCCAATGGCCGGTTGAGCAATCTCGGTTCTTTTTAAATTTTCTTCCTGAGCGGTCTTTTCTTCTTTACTCACAGCGGGCACAGGATAGATAAAATCGCTCAGGCGGGATTTTCCTTTATGGTTTTTATTTGCTTTTTCCAGGGAATCAAGAGCCTCCGGGAAAATGCAGGCCAGGTCATGGCCCATGCCGACATATTGGCTTCCCTGACTTGGGAACACAAATGAAATTTTCCCGGGTGGCTTGCCAGAGCCATAATAAATATTATTTTCATTCCAGTTTGATTTTTCCCGATTTGCCTCCAACGCATTCATGGCTTTGGAAAAAAGGGCAGGCAGATCTTTAAAATCTTCCAGGACAATTAAAAGCCTGTGTGGATCTTCAGGGGAAAAAGTTTGCCTTGTTTCTGCAGCCTTTATGGCAATATCTTTAAAGGGCCGGTCACTGTCAATTAAGGCCTTGAAATCTTGGAAACGCTTTTTAAGCTTTTTTCGACTCGATGCGGACAGGGCAAAAATTTCCACTGAACCGTCCCAGGAAGTCTGATTTTTAGCTGGTTCGTATTCTTCCAGGACCACATGGAAATTACTTCCGCCGAATCCGAAAGAGCTGACACCGGAACGGCGGGGATGTTTTTTATCAGCCACCCAGGGCCGGGTATCAGTATTAAGATAAAAGGGAGATTGATCTATATTGAGGCCGGGGTCAGGATCTTGCGCTTTCAAGGTGGGAGGCAATACTTTATTATAAAGCGAAAGCGCGGATTTTATCAAACCGGCCGCTCCTGCTGCTGCTTTGGTATGACCGATCATAGATTTTACCGAACCGAGTGCACATTTATGGCTACTATCACAAGATTCACTGAAAACCTGATTGAGCGCCTTGAATTCCACCATATCTCCCACGATGGTTCCGGTGCCATGTGCTTCGATAAGACGGACTGTAGCAGGATCGATATCAGAGTTTTCGTACGCCATTCGAAGTGATTTGGCCTGCCCCTCTGGTTTTGGAGCATAAATGCTTTGGGATCTGCCGTCGCTTGAGGTCCCCATGGCCTTTATCACCGCATAAATCTTGTCTCCATCTTTTTTTGCCTCTTCCAGTCTTTTAAGCACAACAAGGCCGACACCTTCTCCCAGCACCGTACCATCCGCATCCTTGGAAAATGGTCTTGCATCTCCGGTGGGTGAAAGGATATGGGTTTTTGAAAAGCACATGTACATGAAAATGTCATTTAGCGTATCTACACCACCGGTAATCACCATATCACTCTTACCGGATATGAGTTCCATGAGGCCAAGGTGTATGGCGCTCATGGAACTGGCACATGCCGCATCAACCACACAGTTGGTGCCGCCCAAACCCAGGCGGTTGCATATTCTTCCTGCGACCACATTTCCCAGCAGGCCGGGAAAGGAGTTTTCCTGCCATGAGATGTATGAATCGGATATTTTATCAATAACGGTTTCAGTGGTTTGTCGAGGGACGCCGGCTTGTTGAAGGGCTTTGCGCCATTTGGGAAAGCCGAGTCTTGAGCTTAAAGGGATCACCAGTTCCTGTGTCCCGGTGACTCCAAGTATGACGCTGGTTTTATCCCGGTCAAACGCTTTTTCTTTTCCATAGCCGGCGTCATCCATGGCCATTTTAGCGGCCATCAGGCTAAGGAGCTGGGAAGTATCCGTTGCTTCAATCGAGTTGGGGGGAATTCCGAATTCGGCCGGATCAAAAGAGACAGGGGAGAGAAAGCCGCCACGCTTGCAATAGGTGTGATCCGCTTTTTTGGGATCAGTATCAAAGTACTCTTCCGCAGACCAGTGGGTGTCGGGGAGGTCGGTTATGCCGTCCTCACCGCGTGAAATAAGACGCCAGTATTCCTTGACGCCCGGTGATTTGGGGAAAAAACATCCTATCCCTATAATAGCGACAGGAATATTGGGTATGGTTTTGATATTTTTCAATTTGCAGTACTTTAAAACTTAAGAGTTCGGCTTTTTTCGTGGCCAACGCTTCTATCAAGTATTAAGCAATTTTAATAATATAACGCATAAAAACCATATTTGCAAGGACTTGACAACAAATAATCTGGTTGATAAGGTGGTGTAACAACTTATCAACATAAAAATATGATTAAATTTTACACCAACAGGGAGTTATCACAAAAACTGAACATAAATCTTGCCAGGTTCAAGCGCTGGTCCCGTGAGTTTCTGCCGCCGGATCCGCTGGGAGGCATGCAATCCGGATATGCAAGACAGTATTCTATAGATAATGCTTTTACAATCTATCTTGGCGGACATTTAGTCGGTGAACTTAAATATACTATTCCGCAAGCAAACAAAATACTTGAAGATTTAAAAAAGTGGTTAAGGGAAAACGATTTTTACATAAACACTGAAAATCCCGGGAAAACCGGAAATAAAGCCCGGGCCCTGGTGAAAGAGTATATCATTTTTATTCTGCAGGAAAATGATTTAGCAACAGGTTCCGGCAAGTTTTCATACAGAATCCGAGGTATAATAAGCAATTTAACGGCAAATAATAATGAGTATGGGGTTAGAGAGGAACGCTATATTGAGGATTATGTTCCGGCTGATAAAAGAAATAATCATATAGTCTGCGAAAAAATGCTGAAGATAACCATGCTTCATCGTTATTTTAAAACCTGTGTAACTCAGGTGGATAGGCTGAAGACTGAAGACTGTTAGGGAAAAGCGCATTCTGAAGCCATGTTTGGTGCAAAAATAAGATATTTCCACCCAAGAACGGCAACCGTGCTTTTTTGACCCCTTCGGCCTTCAGTCTAAACAGCTTCAACCTGACTATGTGAGTTAAAAATGTTTGGATTAAAGCCGATGGTCTTGTAAAAGTAGAATTTACCACAGAGGACAAGAAGTTCACAGAGATAGCTGATTAATAAAACAAGATATTCTCTGTGTTCTCTGCGAGCTCAGCGGTGGGAATCCATACTTTTATCGTATCAAAACCGCCCTCGACTTTTTCCCGTCAATTTTCAACGTGATGGGCCGGTCCAGTTTTACATGCCTCAAATAGTCGGTTTCACTTTGGGGCAATAGAGATTTCAACCATTTCCAGTCCAGAAAATCTTCATCATTTTCTTTTATGGTCAGGTAGCTGATACCCAGAGAGGTGATGTTGTGAAAAAAATGGGATCCTTGGGAAGGATCGGCCTTTAAGTTTTCCGCTGTGGTTTCGATTACCGCTCCTATGCCTGAAATATTGTTCCAGGTGACAGGAATTCCCAGCCACCGGTCGGCCGAGCCCCACCTTCCCGGACCGATCAGAAGATATTTTTTGTTTTGCTGTACCATCTGCCGGTTCATTTTTCCTATTTCAGCGGCTATTTCAACGGTTCGTGCCGGGTCAAACGAATCAGGTCTGACATAAATGATGTCGGTAATATCTTCAAATTTACCATTACCCAGGGCCATGGTTGAAAAACAGAAAGCGCGCCTTATATCTTTCTGGGTAATTTCAACATCCCGGTTATACTGGCTGATGGCCATCGGTCTGATCTGAAGCAGGGAGAATTCCGCTTTTTTCTTGTTATTGAAATCGATACTAACGGAAAACTCGATTTCAACCGGAGACCCCATCCCTTTTCTTCCTATTTTCAGGATTTCGCTAAGGATCGGTGGGAGCGGAAATAAATCATATTTTAATATACCGGCAAAGGTAAGAACCCGATAACCGGGAACATTACCTGCGTCACGTATCCTGTTTTCTTCAGGAATGTAAGTGCTGGAAAGATGAACCACAGGTGCATGATCGGATACGTCATCTATTTCCAGCTTTTCAAGAGTTGCGTCATCTGTTGCATTATCTTGCGATTCCAAAGATTCCGCTGAATCAACCATTTTCAGTGCAAAGAAAAACCGCTGTGAATTTTTTAAAATGTCATCTACGGTAGAAAACTGTGGGAGGAATTGTGGATATTTTGGTGAAAAGCGAAGGGATGTCCCCCCTTCAACCACTGTTTTACCCAATCCCAGTGCAATATGGGCAATTCCCTCCTCCGGTTTCATATGGGATATGGGATAGAAGTTGTAAGACTGGGCCACTCCTGCAAGTGCCGGATAGAAGTAATCGCCTTGCCGGTTCCCGCTAAGCTGCTGTATAATCACCGCCATTTTTTCATCTTCGGTTCGATGCAAGGTACTTCTGGCATAGGCCCTTGGTATTTCAAGATATGTGGAGGCATACACCAGTTTTATGGCGATCTCAAGTTGCACGAGCCTCTGATCAGGGTCTGGGTCTTGGTTGGGCAGCATATAAGTCTTGTAGATACCGGCAAAAGGTTGAAATTGGGCATCTTCAAGAAGGCTGGATGAGCGAATGGCCAGAGGATAGTTTATATGTTCAATAAATAATTTAAGGTTGCTGTGAAGCCAATCGGGTAGGGAGGATTGTAAGAAAATCTCAGAAATCTGGTTATCACTATAGTCGCTGGTGGGAATGTCTCTCAGCTTGTTTTCGTTGATAAATGAATCAAAAGCTTCTGTAGAGATGACCAGGGTTTTGGGAACGCTGATGGTGATGTCATTAAATTTTTTATGGATATGAGGATTTTTCTTAAGCTGGGTGGACATGAATGCCAGGCCTCTGGCTTTTCCACCGAGGGAACCTTTGCCGATTTTAATGAAATCAGCATCCGGATCAAAAGCATCTGAAACAAAATCGGTGATGATCCCTTTCTGGCGGCCCATTCTCCGTTCTTGAATAGAGGCAACCAGATGATCTTTTAATTCTTTGATGTTTGGGAAGTCAGATGTTTTCAAGGGCTTAAGCTTTGAGGCCAGCAGGATTTCAGAACGGGCCATGAGCCAGCTTGAAAAGTGATTCCGGGTGGCATGAAAAAAGATAGATTTATCGGGAATAGAAGGAACAACCTTTTCCATTTCCATGAGATTAGAGGCCCTGGCTATTTCCCTGCCGTTGGGAAGACGAAAGATGAAATCGCCGAAGCCGAGTCTGTCCATAAAAAAAGAGCGGATTTCAGAATGGAGTGCGGGCGAATTTTTATTGAGAAAAACAGCAGGAATCTTTTCTGCTTTTTTGCGGTTTGCCTCTTCCGAGCTTAAGTTTAGTAAAGGGATATCCGGAATTTCTTTTTTTATCATGGAAAGGAGATCGAATCCCGCTCGATTGTCTAATTTGCCTTTTCGGGGAAAACGGACATCGGAAAATACGCTCAGCAGATAAGGTTTAAACTGCCGGTAAAGCTTTTCGGCCTCTTCATAATTATGAGCCATCAGTATTTTGGGTCGTGCGCGCATTCGGAGAATGCGATGTTCGTCATTGATTGATTCTTCCATGACCGCCTGGGTTTGCCTGACGATTTCTTTATAAAGGATCGGAAGAAAGGATGAATAATATATGGGTGAATCTTCCACCAGAATAATCACTCTGACCTTTGCCCTCTGAGTATCATAGGCCACATTCATCTGATCTTCGGTATTCTTGATCAGCGCAAGAAGCAGATCACTGTTTCCGTACCATACATACAGTTTATCTATCGAGGTGGTATCCGAATACTTAGAATCAAGGAGAAGCCGGTTGGTGTTATGAGCCAGGAGAAAAATCGGCAATTCGGGGCATAGCTTTTTTATTTTCCTTCCCAGACTAAACGCATCCATGTCGTCCAAGCGGGGCATGGTGATCACCAAATCAAATTCTTTGTTGGATAAAGTATTCAGGGCCTCCTGGGCAGTGGATACCCAGGTAAGCTTGGGCGGGCGGGAAAGATTCAATCCGCGGTATTCATGGATGATTCTTTCCGCCAGGCGTCCTTCCTCTTCCATGATAAAGGCGTCGTAAGGACTGGAAACCAGAAGGATTTCAGTAACTTTATTTGCCATCAGCTCATGGAAAACCTTAAAGGAAAGATCAAAATCATCCAGGTGGTTATTCGGCAGATTTGTGTTTGGTATTGGATTCATAGTAGAGGGTTAAATTTATTTTTCAGGGAAGATTTAAATATACAACAATCTAAACGAGGAAACAAGAAACAAGTTGAAATGGGGGAGAGTAAAATCGACTTTATCTTTAGAGTTCATATTTATTAGAGAAGGATCATACTTTAACAAATGTCTTGCAGCATTGAACAATAGAGCATGCAATAAGGGCAGCTCTTTGCCAAAGGCTTTCTTTGATCATATATTCGTCATCGCTGTGGTCTTTTCCTCCCATTGGCCCCAGGCCATCGATTACAGGCACATTTTGCTGAGCAATTAAATTGGCATCCGATGCGCCTGCTCTGAACTCTTCCTTAATCGGCAGGTCAAGGCTTTTTGCCACATCTTTGACTGCTTGGAAAAGCTCTCTGTTGGCAGGATTCTGATTCATTGGAGGACGGCTGGTTAATATTTCCACTTTGCTGCTGGTATATGGTGTGTGTTGTTTTTTTACGATGGCTTGTATTTTTTCTTCCACATATTTTTTGTCCTCAACAGATAATAACCTGAAGTCGATGAATGCGGTTGAATCCTCAGGCACTGTGTTGGGACCGATTCCTCCCTTAATTACAGAGCTAAACCCCCAGCTAAGCTGGGGAGAATGGCAAAAGCTATGCTGAGTATTTAAAAAATGCTCCTTTTGGATTAAAGGTAACAGCGCTGATTCTGTGACCAAAATCCAA
>JAXHVO010000121.1 GCA_034189135.1 Thermodesulfobacteriota bacterium
TAATCAGCTTTTTATCATGCAGTTCAATATTGGAAAGAAGACGAATTTCTTCAAGGAGTTTATGGTTGAGCCTCTGGGCTTCATCAATTATCAAAAGAACGTTTTTATTTTCTGCATGTGCATTGTGCAGAAAATTTTTTAGATGAACAAGAAAATCTCCTTTACTCTCAAACTTTTTATTAATCTTGAAACTGTCTGCCAGAGAATTGAAAAAATCAAGAATTTCCAAATCAGGATCAGGGATGGTTGCAATAGTGGCCTCTATATCTAGTTTGGTTACAAGGCAGTTGATCAGTATTGTTTTTCCGGTGCCTACATCTCCTGTAAGGAGAAGAAAACCTTTATTCTCTGCAATTCCATATTTTAAAGTGGAAAGGGCCTCCAGATGTTTTTCACCCAGCCAGATAAATTTTGGATCAGTTGTTATCTGAAAAGGCTTTTCGGTAAAATTATAGTGTGAGAGGTACAATTGTATTTTCCTCCAAAATTGATGGCGTCTCTACTTAGTGCTCTAATTCGTTAATTCGATAACGTATTTATATATATTTCTTTCACCGCCCGGCTTGTCCCGCTAAGCGGGGCTTCGCTCAAGACGCTAAGTACGTAGAGTAAAATATTATTTCTATTGCCGTTGATCCGCCAAAAATACCGGCGGACAGGAAGGACGGCAATAGAAAATCAATCAATGCTTGTTTTGTTACAACTAAATGTTTTCATATCAAATTATATTTCCCCGTAGGGATAAATCTTTATTGCTTTCCGCCCTCTCAGTGGAAAGCAATAAAATAATGATTCTTTGGGTGCTTTGCGGCTCTGCGGTGAAAATAAATCCCCCAAATATATTATGATACCGTAATTAAGAATACGTATACTTAGCTATTGGTTTTATCCTTTTTAGATACCAACCCACGGCTATAATAAATATAAAGCACAATCCACAGGATAAAGAAAAATATAATGTAGGCGTTTCGTTGTCTGGTCAACTTTTTTTTCTTTTTATTAATCAAGTTAACCGAATTTTTAAGCTCTCTTTTAACTATTTCCAACTCGTTGAACAGACTGTCAATATCGGAATTTTCAGTAAAAGAAACCAGTCGTTTTGATTTGTTTTCAAAATCTCTGACATTATATGTATCAAAAAGTATTTTCTGCTTTTCAGTTAAATAGGAAATATCATGTATTTCTTTTGCAAATTCGACACAATAAAATTTTTTAAACGGGTTGATTGAAGGTACTTCTCCCAGCTTGCTTATTCTTTCCGGTATTCCGGAATCAAGCTGAACCGATATTTCCTCCATGGAAGCACTGAGCTTGCCTATCATGTCATTGTTTTTTTTAAGGTCTTCACCGCTTAGTGCAGATATAAAGAAAATTAAGAACCCGGCAGTCAGGCAACTGGTAATAATTTTAACAATTATGATAAACTCTCCTTTAATTAACGCCATGGCTTATGTTCCTTTATTCACATATTGTTTGATGTAAAGGGTCCGAGGATTCAAGGGATCGAGTGCTTTTTTCTAGCGATTTGATAATCGTTTTGTCCGCCACAGGCGGGTCACTCGAATCCTTGGCCCTGTGACACCTTGAATCCTGATCAATCGACCAACTCTTTGGGCGATGACCTGTGCACTATCAATTATGAGCTATGAACTAATTTACTTTGGTATCCAGAATCTCCCTTATTTTACGAGACATTTGTTCCATGTTAAATGGTTTCTGAATAAATCCGTTGCAGCCACGTTTTAAAATGCCTGTCGCCTGTCCACGAATACTGTATCCACTGGAAAGAAGAACTTTTATTTCAGGGTTCATCTCTTTCAGCCTGTCGTAAGTTTCACCACCACTCATATTCGGCATTATCATATCCAATATCACCAGGTCAATTTTATCCTGGTTTTCCCGGTAAATTCTAATAGCCTCCTCTCCCCCCATCGCTACAAAAACCTCACAGCCCAATGCTTCAATCACCTGACGGCATCCCTGAGCCACTACCTCTTCATCATCTACTAAAAGAATGGTTCCATTGCCCAGTGATGCATCAAGAGGCGTTTCAGTGTCTTCAATTGTTTTAGCTTTAGATGGAGAAACCGGCAGATAGATGTTGAAGGTGGTTCCATGGCCTAATTCACTGTAACAATTAATGATCCCTGCATGGTTTTTAATAATTCCGTATGCGGATGCCAATCCCAGACCGGTTCCGGTACTGATATGTCTGGTGGTGAAGAAAGGTTCAAAAATTCTCTTCAAGGTTTTCTTATCCATACCTGTTCCGTTGTCCGTGACCGACACCTTTACATATTTTCCCGGAGAAGCATGATAGAGCTTTGCCTTGTTATACTTGGCATCTATGGTGACGTTGTCTGTTTCAATATACAGATCTCCACCATCAGGCATGGCCTGCCAGGCATTGACATAAATATTTAAAAGTACCTGTTCAATCTGTCCCATGTCCACCTTAACTGATTGAAGATCTTCATTTTGTTTTATATGAATGGTGATTTCTTTTCTGGTATGTCCAAAAATAAGTGCCGTTCTGTTAACGATGTCATTCAAGTTGCACGGAGTAACTACATATTTTCCCCGTCTGGCAAAGCCGAGGAGCTGTTGGGTGAGTTTGGCTCCACTTTTAACACACCTTTCAATCAGTTTTATGTTTTCATAATGAGAGTGATCCGGGTTAATATCCAGGAGCATAACCGAAGCGCTTCCCTGTATTCCCATGAGTAAATTGTTAAAATCGTGGGCAATACCGCCCGCCAGAGTTCCGATCGACTCCATTCTCTGGGATTGCTGAACCTGGTTTTCCAGTCTCTTTTGCATGGTCATGTCCCTTAAGAAATTCAAAGCCGCCGGCTTCCCTTCCCAGTTAACCGGAACCACACTCAACTGAACCCATAGTTCTTCACCGTCTTTATTAACCACTTTGAAAGAATTTGTATCAGACAGGTTTTCGCCCCTTAATCTTCCTGAATACCAGTTTACCACCCGGTTACGCTGTTCAGGGTAAATATACCTGTCAAGCAAAAACTTGCTACTGTTTTGATTTGCTCCAACAAAATCGCTTAACTCCCTGGCTTTAGGGTTTGCGAACTTAATTTTTCGATTTTGCAGAATAAAGATGGCATCATTTGAATTTTCCACCAAAAGGCGATATTTTTCTTCTGATTCCCGCAATGCCTCTTCAGCCCGCTTTGCCTCTGTAATATCGCGCATGTGTTCGATCACTTTTGTCACATTACCTGATTCGTCCACAATCGGATAAAACCTGATATCGAACCAGACACCCAAAGACTCGTCGTATCTTACCAGACTGGTGGGTCGCTTTTCCCGGTATGCTTGTGATACCGTACAATCTTCACAGGGTTTATCATAACCGATCAGTTCGTAACATTTTTTCCCCTCGATTTCCTTGCGGGTCAAATTAATGAGCTTATACCCGGCAGCATTATATCGGATAATGTTATGTTCAAAATCCTGCACACCCAGAATATCCGGTATATTATCGACTATTGTTTCAAGAAGTATGGATGTTTCTTTAAGTTCTGCCGTTCGTTCTTTAACCAGCTCTTCCAGATGCTCGCGATATTTTTCCAGCTTTTCTTCGGCCCCTTTTCGTTCCTCCTCCACACTGATGGCGGAAACAATAATACTCATAACCCGATTGTCTCCCCTGCTTAAATGATAATCATCTTTAAACAACGCGCAGAGTGAGCCCACATAATCATTGCCGAATTTAACTGCCTTACCTATATATGTCTGTAATTTATAATTAGTTATATTGGAATCAATCTTTGCATAACGGGATTGCTGAAGATTTGAAACCGCTAAAAATTTGTTACTGTTCTTTTTTATTAGATTGTAGCATATATTGTCTTCGACCTTTTCCGCCGGTTTGTAATCCGGATGAGTTTTCCACTTTCCCCTTGAGTAGATAACTCCATCTTCCAATCGGTTGTAAATGGCACAGGTGGCACCCAGAAGCTCTCCGCAAAGGGCAGTCAAACGATTTATGTTGTCAAGGGATTCGGACCCAAAGCTCAGAAAACAGTCGTTTATCTTGGAAAGCCTCTCTTCAAGGCGCACCCTGCGGCTCATTTCCTGTTTAATTTCAGTAATATCCCGGTTACTGACACGCCTTCCCAGAGAGCGACCATCCATTCCCTTAACCGGTTGGCAAACATGACCTATCCAGCGCACCACCCCCTCACGAGAAATAATACGAAATTCAAGGGATTCAACTTTCTGGCTTTGCAACTCAGTGCTCAGATGTCTTATTATATGATGCCGGTCATCAGGATGAATAATTTCTTCAATCAATTTGGGATTTTTTACAAAGTCATCCGGCAGATATCCGGTGATACGTTCACATGACGGCGAAACATAAACAAGCCTCCCATCTTCCCCAACCCAGTATTCCCAGTGATAGGTGAAGTCAGCTACGGTTTTAAAGCTTTCTTCACTTTTCCTTAAAGCATCTCTTGCTTTCCTTAGAGCATTGATGCTGACCTGTGCATGGGAACCAAAGATAATTAAAAGGCATAAAACGATCACACGCGTGTATATATCATATAAATCAGGCCCGACCAGCTCCTGCATTAAATTGAGCTTTTGGGAAAAAAAGATATTTAAAATGGAATCCAGAAGCCAATATATGGTCGCAATAATAATTCCGGACAGAATCATTGACTCCGCAATATTTTTTGCACCTCTAGCGGAACCCTTCATTTTTGATATCTTTAGCCTTTTCAATCCGTACTCCCTATTAGTGCAAACATTAAAGATTACAATACATTTGAATGCTCTTATTGTCAACATCGATGGCGTCGCAGAAAGTCCCATCTACAGCGCCTTTTATACGGAAGCCTTTTTTTGGGCCACAGACCCACACAGACTCACGCGGACATGCTATGAACTGCCTATCGCATTTCATAGCAGAGATTTTTTGTCCTGACGACCCGTCTTCGCTAAAGCTACACCGCGGCAGACCTGTCCGAACGAAAGCTGCATCGCTTTGCAAATTTTTTTACTGCCCAAAGGGCACATGGTTTTTCACCGGCCATTGTCGGCCGGGGAAAGGATCTTTTGGTAAAATATTTCATTTTTCACTGATGTTATTTATGTCTGCGTCCGTCTGTGTGGGTCTGTGGCTAATTATTAATAGGCTGTCTGCCGATGCTGAAATATGCAAAACCCTGCTCTGCCACAAATGACGGGGAATAGAGATTGCGGCCGTCAAAAATTACTGGTGCGGTCAATGCTTCTTTAATACGTTTAAAATCCGGATTTCTGAACTGGTTCCAGTCAGTAACAACAGCCAAAGCATCCGCTCCATTAACGACTTCATATTGATTATCGAGCACTTTGGTATGAGGGTTATCTTTAAGAGCTTTTTTAGCGTTTTCCCCGGCAACCGGATCAAAGGCACGGATATGCATCCCCTCACATGCTAATTGTGAAATGATCTCCAAAGAAGCTGATTCACGAATATCATCCGTATTTGCTTTAAAGGAAAGTCCCCAAATAGCCAAAGTTTTGCCCCTCACACCATTTTGATTGGAAAAATAATCCTTGATTTTATCAGCCAGCACCCTTTTCTGTCTGGCGTTTACTTCATCCACAGCTGAAATTAGTTTTGGCTCATATCCATTTTCCCGGGTTGAATTTATAAGCGCTTTTACATCTTTGGGAAAGCATGACCCCCCATACCCGACACCCGGGTATATAAAATGGTAACCGATCCGGTGGTCAGAGCCAATACCCTTTCTGACATCACTGACATCCGCGCCGATATGTTCGCAAATGTTGGCCATTTCGTTCATAAAAGATATTTTGGTTGCCAGCATGCAGTTGGCGGCATATTTGGTCAGTTCAGCGCTTCTTATACTCATGACAATCATTTTTTCGCGACTGCGCGCAAAAGGAGCATATAATGTTTCCATCAGCTTAGCGGTGCGGATATTGTCTGTCCCTAAAATAACCCTGTCCGGTTTCATGAAATCGTTGATGGCGTCGCCTTCTTTTAGAAATTCAGGATTTGAAACCACATCAAATTCAATATTAAGTCCCCTTTTTTTCATCTCTTGCTGAATAATTTTATATACCTGATCTGCTGTCCCCACGGGAACCGTCGATTTATTTATAATAATCTTGTATTCCTTTATAACCTTCCCGATTTGAGATGCCACCTGATAGATATATTCAAGATCGCAGGAACCGTCAGGCCTTGGGGGTGTCCCCACACAGTTGAGTATAAATAATGCATCTTCAATACCTTCTGCCAAATTTGTAGAAAAACTCAGTCGCCCTTGTTCAATATTTCTCTTTACGAGTTGTTCCAGGCCAGGCTCATAGATATGAATTTTTCCTGACTTAAGTCCATCGATTATGATTGGATCGACATCAATACAGCAAACATCATTACCCATTTCCGCAAAACAGGCGGCAGTAACCAGTCCCACATATCCGGTCCCTACGATACATATGTTCATGATAAATAAGCCTTTCTTTTTTATAGCTCATAGTTCAAAAATTGAATTGATTCTGTTTTATGTTTTTCTTATTAGACAGGATCAACTGGATTTTCAAGATAATAACCTAATTCATCACTTTCCGGAAGAAAGTGATGAAAGACAATCCACTTTCAGCGGAAAAGTAATCATAATTGTTATCTTCGTTGAAGGCGATGATATTTTTTCAGTTTCTTCAGGAAACTGAAAAACAAATAATCAAACAAATCCTGTATATCCTGTATATTCATCAGTTCATAAGATTGAATTCATTCTGCTGCAATATTAAAAATTCCTATCTTGCAATTTCAAGGCATTTTGTCCTGTCAATTTTGCCGTTGGTGTTTTTGGGAAGCAAGCGAACTAATTTAATGGAGCTGGGGAGTTTATATTTTGGAAGTTTATCGGCGCAGAGTTTCATTATTTTGTTATTACTGCTGGTTCCATTTTTGGGTACTGCGATGGCAACTATCTTGTTACCCAACAGTTCATCCGGAACTCCTATAACTGCAGTTTCAATGACCAGTTCAGTCGCCATCAAGGCGTCTTCGATTTCCTGAGGATTAATCCGGTGCCCGCCAACTTTTAATAGATTGTCTTTGCGCCCATTCACAAAGAAGTATCCCTTTTCGTCATAGTAGCCCAGATCTCCGGTGTGATATCCGTTTTCATCTAAAGCAGCAGAGGTTGCCTTTTTATCCTTCCAGTAGCCCTGCATGATATTCTTGCCTGAAGCGACGAGTTCGCCTGTCTGACCGGCCGGGAGTTCCTTACCGCTTTTATTTATCACCTTCAACGTCACACCGGAAATCGGCTTGCCGATGGAACCCATTCTATTGGCAAGTTGATCGGGTCTAAGATATGTCAGCCGTGCAGACGCTTCGGTAGCACCATACATAATATAAATTTGTGTATGTACAGGCAAAACTTTTCGAAGTTCTTTTTTAATCTGTTGAGACATATGCCCGCCGGCCTGTGTGCAGTATCTGAGTGAATGAAGCCTGTTCCGATAGCTTTTTAAAGGAGAACGATGAAGGAGGTAGGCATAGGTGGAAGGAACGCCGGAAAATCCGGTGACTTTTTCTTCGACCATCTGCTTGATAACCGCTGCTGGAAAAGCGAACTTGTTATTTATAACTACGCTTCCACCCACTGCAAAATGTGTATTTAAAAGTGATTTTCCCATCACATAAAAAAAAGGAAGGACTGCCATTTGAATATCTTTATCTGTCAAAGCCAAATACCGGCAGATGGAATTCGTGTTTGAAACAATATTATTATGGGACAACATCACCCCTTTTGGCGTTCCTGTTGAACCCGAAGTATATATGATACTTGCAAGATCTGATTCTTCAATACTGGTTTTGAACCGAATTGGCAGATTCACAGTTACATCATCACGAATAACATCTTCCCAGGGAAAAACAGCAAAAGGATAAGATGACCACTTTTGTTTTGGGTTTTTTAATAGCAAAGCCCTTATGCTATAAAGTGAAAGATCGGTTGCTTTAAGGAGCCTTTCAAATCTTGATGTAGCTATAATTACTTCAGGTTCCAACTCCTCCAGAAGAGGTTTCAAACCGTCAGGTTTTAAGTCACTACTTAAAGGGACTGCCACAGCGCCCGTTTTTAGCACGCCGTAATAGCTAACCACATACTCCAGGCAATTTTCTAGAAACAGGACAATCCTATCTCCTTTGGAGATGCCCAGCTTTATGAGCCAGTGGGCTAACAGGTTCGCTTTTGTGTTAATCTGGCTATAAGTTGCCCGTACTTCTTCGTGGACCAGTGCGGTCTTATCAGGAAAGAGTTTGGTGCTTTGTTCCAGAAAATGATGGATTAACTTGGCTTGTGGTTTATTGTCAGTTGTTCGTTGCATGATTTTTTCAGGAGATATTATTTCACCGCCTATTTGCTCCGTTCATTCGAAGTACAGAGCACGCAGGTGCATGCGATTTTTTTTTATTAGCCACAGACCCACACAGACAGACACAGACGTTTTATTCGGCTGACGCAGCCGAATAAAAAGAGTCATCGCTTCGCGATTTTTTTTTAATGTCCAAAGGGCGCATGGTTTTTCCCCGGTCATGGCCTGCCGCGGCGAAGCCTTGGCGAAGACGGGTCGGCCGGGAAAAAGAGCTGTTCGGTGAAATATAAGATATTTCACTGATGTTTTTATGTCTGTGTGGGTCCGTGGCTAATTATATATAAAGCAATTTACAATTATGCAGCTATTTTCCTTTCCAGAAATGCAGTTACATTATTGATGGAGTCCAGATTTTCCGGTACAAGTTCTTCATCCTCAACGGCAATTGAAAACTCTTCTTCCAAAAAAGTGACCAGTTCAAGGATTCCTGTTGAATCAATGATTCCCTCTTCGAGAAATGAGGTTTCATCTTTTAGGCCATCTTCGCTTCCGAAAAGGAAGTTTTCTACAATAAATGTTTTAATCTTTTCTTTTGTTTCGTTCATTTTAATCCTTTCTTATATTTTATTAGCCACAGACCCACACAAATAGACACAGACTATTATCTTCTGCCGACTCGGCAGAAGATAATAATGGTTTAGCCTAAGGCAAGTTATAGAATGAATCGCTTGATTTCTGCCTTTGGATGAGTAAAATTTACCAGAAGCCCGATTTTATACCCAGTGGCCTTTAGGTAGTTCAACAGTTGTGCCTCATGTATTTTCTGCAAAGAGTCAATAGCTTTGAGTTCTAAAATGACTTGATTCTCGACAACAATATCAGCAAAATATTCACCTATTTCAACACCTTTATATTTAACTTTTATGGGGACTTGACTTTCGGCTTTAACTTTTCTGTCAACCAATTCAACCATTAAAGCATTTTCGTAAACTTTTTCCAAAAACCCTGCCCCAAGTTCACGATTTACTTCAAATATAGCACCGTTGATCCTATATGTGATATCATCTATATTCATTGTTATTATTAGCCACAGACACTCACAGACGGTCACGTACATGCAATGAAATGCTTGACGCATTTCATTGCAGAGATATTTCGTCCGGACGACCAGTCTTCGCCAGGGCTACGCCGCGGCAAGCTTGTCCGAACGAAAACTTCATCGCTTCGCGAAAAAATAATATATTTTAAACTACTTGCAATAAATACGAATTCGCTAATTATCAGCATTGGCATCGAAAAATTGGTCTGCTTTTTCCGCCTTTGGCGGATGACTGTATTTGTCCGAGCGAGTTGCTCGGACAAATGTCTGTGTAAGTCTGTGTGGGTCTGTGGCTAAATTATTTTTCATTTCATAATTTCAGGGATATCTTCCATCAACAGAGGCGGCAGATGCAAGTATCGAGTAGTCATCCTTTTGGTGTCGATATCGTCGTACACTCTTTGAATCTGATCCGGTTTAAGATTCAGATATTCAGCAACAATTTCAACCGATATGTCATTGTTTTTCCCATACAGGCAAAGATCCATTTGATCATAGGGAAGGGAGAAATAGAATTCATCCTGGCCCTGGGAAAGTGAGTAAGTATCTGTAGTCGGTGGTCGTTCTCTTATTTTCTTAGGAACACCGAGATACTTCGCCAACTGATATACCTGGGTCTTATAAAGATGGGCGATCGGTTTCACATCTGCCGCCCCATCACCCAGTTTTACAAAAAATCCCTGATCGTACTCCAAGCGATTCGGAGTCCCGGCTACAGCAAAATTCAATCGATCGGCATGATAATATTCAAGCATTTTTCGTATGCGCTGCTTGAAATTGGTTGCAGCAACGATTTCAAGATATGCCCTCAGCGGTAGCCGTTTCTTTATAATTGTGTTGTCAGGGCTTTGAGCAATAATTGAAAATAGATTGAAACCCTTTGTTTCAATCACATTCGGGGTCACAATTTTAGACTTCCATCCATCCCCGTATTGGGGAATAACCATTCTTACAGCTTCATCATACCTTCGGTAAAAACCAACGGATTGGAGAATGGTTGAAATATCCTCATGGATTTTGTCAACGCCGAAATGATCTGCCACCGAACTGCTCAGCTTCAGTGTGTCGTCTGAAGAATGTTTCTCCGGCATAAGCAAAGCCAACACCCGATCCGGACCTAAAGCATTTACAGAAAGTGCAGTCGTCACACTGCTGTCTATACCTCCGGAAAGAGCGACAATCAGACCTCGTCGTTTTAACTGGCCTGTTAAAAAACTGCGCAGGCGTTTGGTAATTTTATCAACTTCTTTTTCCGCATCGATAATTAAAACATCTTTTGAGAATGTTGTATTTTTCATAAATATCCTTTTTAATTTTTTTGACAGGATTTACTGGATTAGTTGGATTTTTTATTTTTAACTTTCCAGAAGAAAGTCAAAAAACAACATTCGCCTGCGGCGAAATTAAGATAGTACATTTTATTGGTTATACTCAGATTAAATAGAAGTTCATGAAAATGGTATGATGAACATTCTTATTTCGGCAGAAAGTGGATTAAGCTTCAACACTTTCTTCTGGAAAGTGTTGAAAAGAAAAACTATCCTGAAAATCCTGTCAATCCTGTCTAATAAAAAAAATATTCGGTTTCCTATTTTCCTGGCTTCCTAGTTTCCGCTTCTATATGGCTGGCTTCGAGTTAACGTTATGGTGAAAAGACCGCGGTTTTCCACGTAGTCATTTGTATCAATGGAGGAATTAACCCTATTATATTCGTATTCAGCCCTTATGATAAAATTGATGTTTGAAGACAGCCATCTTTCATATGTATAGCTGAGCCCGGCTCCGCCATGTGTGGTTTTGTCTCTGCGGGTGGGGACCTCGTCTTCATATTTATCCTGCCGGTATGTACTGAAAATATCCCCGGTAATACGTCTGGTAATATTATATTCTGCTTCTATACCAGCTTCATAGAATATTGAAAATCCCAGGTTTTCAGCGCCAAAAAAAGCATCATCGTGCCCTGCTGACCCTAAAAGGCTGATTGAACCCCTTCTGAACGTCTTGGTAATATCGCAATTTGCCGTTGCGCCAGCCTCGTCATCTATGTTACCGGCTCTTTTGCTGTTATCCTGAACAAAATAACCGACATCAGCAGAAATGGATATATCCTGGGCAACAGAGTAATCAAAACCGATATAAGGATTATAAATCTGATAATCCTCATCAGTTTTTTCAAAGTCAACATAGATATGGGAGTAAGCCAAATATCCTTCAAACTGCCGGGTAAAACGCCTGATCAATCTGATGCTTCCAATGCCTTCCTCAAAATCATTTGATGGATCTCCGGCATCCGGACCAGTATAAAATTCATCTTCCCTGTCATACTCAGCCTTTGTATATGTTCCGGCTAATTCAACCCCCCATCTGGGAGTAAACCAATAGGTTAGACCTGCTGACGGAATATGTCGTGTATTGTCCTCAAGGGTTTTGTCTTCGTTTTCAAGTACGCCATAGGCGTATTCAATATAGAATGAGTCGTTTTCTCCAAACCGATTGGTAAACCTTACACTGGCTGTGTTTGTCCAGTAAGGCTCTCTTGTGGTTCTTAAGGTTGGATCTGTCTCTATCGCAGGATCTTCAGAGCGTAAATGATTCATTTCTTCTTCACCAAGCGGATCTTCAGTTCGCACAAAAGCATCTCTGACTTCCAGCCTGTTGTTTCGTGTCAGATCTGCCCACCCGTATAAAAGGGTTGTATGCCGCCAGGTATCGTTTTCGGAAAACTCATGATAAAGGACAGCTGCCGGATCATACGACAGTTCTATCCCCGCATGCTGCCACAAAAGCTCAGTGGTAAAGCCTAAAGATATAATGGTAATTAGCTCATCTTCTTCATTATCTTCTGCAAGATATAGATTGTCTGTGTATTCTTCAGTAACTGAAATTCTGGGTAGAAATGTTGCCTGGAATGCAAAAACAGATGATGCGGTAAATAAGATAGAAGATATTGCTAAGAAAAAATAAAATTTAGGTTTCATAAGTACTCCAGTTTTTTGTTAGTTGTCAGTTGTAATTTGTCCGTTGAAAAAGGTATAATATAGCTCTGTGGTCATTTTTTATCAGAAGTTCCGGTTTTGCGTCCTATTGAGTTGATATATGCGCTTAATTTTGGTGTTAACTCTTTAATCAGTTCTTGCAAATTATCAATTTCATGCTCTGTTAATAGTTCTCTTTTATAAGACCTTCTAAGCCAGTGCTTTACTTCAAACAGAGAGCCTCTGGCTATTCTGGCAAATCGCCGGTTATCAGCAAAGCTTCCGCGTCCTGTTCCTTCAGCAATATTTGCACCAATACTATCTGCAGAATTTATTAGCTGTTTACCAATAGTATATTGAGGCAATTTGTTCCATTTCATAACTATATTCCAAACTAAGTCAGCAATTTCCTCTGCCAAACCATAAACCCGAAGATTTTCGAATCCCGTCCTGGGCATAATTATCTTCCTATAATTAATCCAACAACTGACCAATCACAACTGACAACAAACGCCCTCCGGTTAAGGCACAATTATCGTGTCATCGGCCTGAAGCTGAACATTTTGTTTGAAATCTTTTCCTTTTAATATATTTTTATAATTGATTCTTATAGTCTTATCCTTGCCGTTTTCCTTTCTGAAAAGGATAATCTCTTTTTTGGAGGCCCACTCAGTAAACCCTCCTGCAAGGGCAAATGCCTGAAGCACGGTAAGGTTTTTTATCAGAGGATATTCACCCGTATTTACCACTTCCCCCAGTACGTATATTCTTTTACTTGCCGGACTCCTGACGTTTACGGTAACCACAGGATTAGATATGAATCCCTTTAATTTTGTCTGGATATCTTTTTTCAATTCCAAAGGCGTTCGGCCGCCTGCCTGGATATCATCAAGAAGAGGGAATGAAATCATTCCGTCAATTCTGACCATAATTTCTTCTCTGGAAAAATCAGGTTCTTTCCATGTGGTAATGTCCAGAATATCACCACTGCCAATTATGTATTGGCTTTTATTAAATTTGGAAGCGTCGTCTGCGAAGGCATTGGATGCAGTAAATATAAGAATAAATGTCAAATAAATGCCTAATAAGATAAAATGCTTTTTCATGATGATTTCTCCATTTCAATATTTATAAACAGAATTAACATGATTTGCTGGATTATTTTATCTTGAATATCTTTTTAATTCTGTCTGATTATACAGTTTTTATATAGCTCCGCCCGGTCAATTACATCAAGAAAGATAATTAACATAAATCATAGCAACTACCCTTGTAAGGAGGCCTACACCTGTTATAAAAAAAATATTAACATCGTTATATCTATGAATTATCATTTATGTGATAGGAACTATAAGTTATGAGCTGTATCAGGATTTGCCATAATATTTCTTATACCTGGAATGTTTGCCATAACCGGAGTATTTCATTGATCTCATATCGAACCAGTTGACTACCACACCGATAACCTTTTCTTTCCCCATCATTTCAAGTAGTTCTTTAACCAGTTCTCGGCTCGTACTACCTGCTTTCACGACCAGAAGAATCCCATCAACCTGTCTTGCGATCACACTTGTTTCAGATGTAAGATGTGGTGGAGGTGAATCTATAATGATATAACGATTACTGTATCTTGAGGTTACTTCTTTCAGCAGTTTTGACATCTGATTTGAAGACATAAGCTCGGCAGGATTGTGAGGATGTTTGCCGCCTGGCAAAATAGTCAATTTATTTATCTCAGTCTTTAAAAGAAGCGAAGATAAGGACATGTCTTTTGACAGATATTCGGTCAGCCCTGCAACATCATCAAATCCGAAGTTGTTGTGTATAGTGGCCTTTCGAATATCACAATCCATCAAGAGAACATGCTGATCGATATTCTGGGCAATACTCACAGCCAGATTGGATGCCACGAAAGACTTGCCTTCACCGGGAACCGCACTTGTAACCATTATTGATCGTGGCCGCCTGCCGGAAACAGGAAATAAAATATTTGTCCTTAAGTGCTTAAACTGTTCCGCTTCAAATGATTCCGGCTCAAAAAAGGACACCAAATTTTTATCTGCGTCCCTTTTTTTAAAAACCGTCTTAATAACATCGGTAGATCTATTTTCTCTTGCTTTTCGGTCATAAACCTTAAAAAGAGAATCCTTTTTGGCTGAAGTCGGAACCTTGCTTTCCTTGCCTGCTTTTTTTAATGCATCGTTTATTTTGCCCAATTGTCTATCCTCGCTTAGTCATGACCTCCGGCCCAGCCGGAGGCTTGCATAAAGCCCTATAAGGGCATCGATACTGATAACCCCTTAAGGGGTATTATTGTGTTAAAATTACTGTTCTGCGACCAAATCCATTTT
>JAXHVO010000122.1 GCA_034189135.1 Thermodesulfobacteriota bacterium
TTGGATTTTGGTCACAGAATCAGCGCTGTTACCTTTAATCCAAAAGGAGCATTTTTTAAATACTCAGCATAGCTTTTGCCATTCTCCCCAGCTTAGCTGGGGGTTTAGCTCTGTAATTAATATGAATTTTGATAGCTTTTTTATAAACCAAATCGGGTTGCCCTTCCCTCCTTCCGACCCAAAGTGCAAAATCCTCCCTCCTGTAGTTCCCGCAAAAAGCAACTGGTGCAAAAGTTGCAACTGTTCAGCCAGGCAGGTTGCATTTCATATATCACATAAATTGGGTCCATCCAGTAAATTTGTAAAATATCTAGAATTCTGTACAATTTTTATCAAATGTGATATCCTACTCACCGAAAAAACGGACCGGTTTCCACTTTAAAAAGGTGTTCAGCCGTTTTAACAAGATTTTTAGAGGCAACAATGAATGTGTTTAAAATTAGGAACCTTAAGGATGTCCCGAAACACTCGCTATCAAGAGTATATCAATATAAGAAGGAACGCCCCGCAACCTATTTTTGATAAAGAAATAAATTGATTTTTCAACTGATTGACTCAAAAAATCTATGCTGTTACCTAATTGTTGCAAAAGAGTATACCTATTTCCCCAATTTTGATTACACTCGTGTATTGTTAACAATGACGGCATGTAAGCATCATGCGGGAAAATGAACTTTTAGGCTTCTCCACTTTACGGACGAATAATTTTTCATAAATATCAATGGAAGGTGACAAATGAAGGTCGGAATCGGATATGAGAACAGTTTGCCGGCCCATTCCGCAGGTAGAAACATAGCCAGAACGGCTATTGAACAAGGTCAAATTCAGCAACCAGATGTTGTTCTCTCATTTTGCCATGGCACCATGGACCATTTCGAATTTTTCCAAGGGTTACGTTCTGTTGTTGGAGACAAGGTGCCAATTGTTGGCGGTTCTGCCGTCGGTATTATTACGAATGATCATATATGCTATGAGGGCAGTCCGGCCGGTGCTGCCATTTTATCGTCACCAAACATCTCTTGTAAATGGGCTTATGCTGAACGCCTGGGTCATGATGAAAAAGCCGCGGGCAAATCCCTTGGTCGAAGGATCCCTTCGAATCAAGACGATATAGTTCTTCTCCTTTTTTACGATTCGATAAAAATTCCACAGACAGAAATTTTACCACCGATCATGAACGCCTCGCCTCCTCTTATCAAAGGTATCGAAGAGACTTTACAAACGGTAGCGCCCACCATCGGAGCTGGTATGTTGGGGCACTTTGATTTTATTCAGACACAGCAATTTTGTGGTGATCATGTGGGGAGCCAGGAAGCTGTCGGCATGATGCTGTCCGGGGATTATTCGGTCTATTATTGTGTGATGCACGGGTGTACGCTTACGGACGGGATTTATTACACGATCACTCATATGGAAGGTGCGAAGATATTTGAATTGGACGGTCGACCCATTGTATCGATCATTGACGAAATATACGGTAACCAGGAATGGCAGAAACAAATACCGCTAAAAAGGCTGGCCATCGGCGTTAATCATGGAGAACCGTTTGGAGACTTCAAAGAAGAACACTATGTGAATCGGCTCATCACCGGAGTGCTTCCCAACAAAGAGGGAGTGATGATGTTTGAACCTGATCTGAAAACCGGCAACAAAATTCAATTTATGCTGAGAGATTCGGAAGAAATGATACGATCGGCCCGTCATAACACAGAAAAACTCATGACACGGATTCTGGCTGATAAAAAACAACCGGTCTTTGGTCTATACATCGATTGTGCAGGGAGAACAGCTGA
Source organism: Thermodesulfobacteriota bacterium (assembly GCA_034189135.1). Lineage (NCBI taxonomy): Bacteria > Pseudomonadati > Thermodesulfobacteriota > Thermodesulfobacteriota bacterium. The sequence continues at coordinate 1,794 of JAXHVO010000122.1, forward strand.
TTTTTCTGATACCTTGACAGAAGAAGCGTCAGAGGTTGTTGAAATAATGAACTATCACAAAACACCCCTTCTGGGTTTTTATTCAGGCGTCGAAGTTGCCCCAATGCTCGGAATGAGTCGAGGACTGGACTGGACGGGTGTCCTGACTGTATTGGCACGGAGAGATCACAATGGAGCCTTCTGAAAAGGATTCCTTGGTCCAGCAATTGAAAGAAGCCACACAACAGGTGGGCTACTGGAAACAGATTGCTAAAAAGACAGGGAAATTACGCCTTAGAGAATCAGAGAACCTTTCTTATATAATTCAGACCCTCAAACAGACAAAAACACAACTATTAGATGAAATCGCTGAACGCAAGAGTGTTGAGGGGGTGCTTCGGAAGAGTGAGGAAAGACATCGTTTATTCTTTGAAAATTCTTTTATTGGAATCATTCATTATAATAGTGAAGGTACTATCACAGCGGCCAATGATGCGGTGATCGCTATTTTTGGATCATCTCGTGAAAAACTTATTGGTTTGAATATAAATGATATTCCAGACAAGAAGTTTAAAAACGAAATTTACAAATCACTAGACGGTGAACTTGGGTATTATGAAGGTGAATATAAATTTTATACTGGAGGGAAAACAGCAATTCTTTGCGCTGATTGGATGCCAATTATTCGTGATGGTGAAGTTGTTGCCGGTGTTGGACTTATTGAAGATGTCACTGAAAAAAAACAAGCCGAGGAGGCACTGCGAGAGAGTGAAGAGAAGTATCGTTCCATGATGGAAGCGATGGTTGAACCGACGTATATTTGTACATCAGATTTTCGTGTATCCTATATGAATCCGGCTATGATCAGGAGGACAGGTTATGATGCTACAGACGAATTGTGCTATAAAGCGTTGTACGCTCTTAATGAACAATGTCCTTGGTGTGTTTACGAAAAAATACTACAAGGTGAAATTGTTGAATCAGAAATAGATAGCCCAAAGGATGGCCGTTCTTTTCAAACATCAAATGCACCGATATTTCACCAAGATGGTTCCATTTCAAAGATCACGATTTATCGAGACATTACCGAACAAAAGTTGGCTGAAAGTTCGTTGATAGAAAGTGAAAGGGAGTTAAAAATCAAAGCCAAGGTTCTTGAGGAGCTTAATGCCGCATTGAAGGTTTTGCTGAATAAAAGGCAAGAAGATAAAGAAGAGCTTGAAGAAAGTATTTTGTCAAACGTAAGAACAATCATTGAGCCATATATAATCAAATTAAAAAGATCAAAATTACCCCAAAGCCAAAAAACATTGTTAAATATTATTGAATCTAATTTAAATGAAATTGTTTCGCCTTTCACCCGTAAGTTATCCTCCAAATTTTTAAATCTTACCCCCACACAGATCCAAGTTGCAAATCTGGTCAAGCATGGAAAAACAAACAAAGATATTGCAGAAATTCTACATATTGCAAGTCGAACCGTAGCGTTTCACAGAGAAAATATCAGAAAAAAACTTAACCTGACCAACAAAAAAACCAACCTCAAAACCTACCTCATGTCCATGGATTAATGCCAGTTTAAACCTGGCAATTAAATGGTTTATTTTCGGTATTCCCTTTTTTTCAAAATTTTTATATCTAATCAACTTCGGGTAATGTGTTTGTACTGGGAGTGCCAAGAACCTTACCGGCACAACAATTTAAATCACACTTGTTTTTAGAAATAGGGGCTCCTTTCAATAACTACGTATGAAGAATTGGGCACCGAAGAGAAAATCCATCATCTAAAAAAACTGATTAGAGGCATTGCCAGCCCATTTCAATCGTCTAAAAAAAAATAACATGACTTGACCGTCAACGATAAAACATCTTCTATAAGATTTGGTTGAGTCTGTTTTGGCTATTCTGTTGCGCATTTAACGAAATATTAGATTTATTACTGTCAATTACATAGAAGTGCGGGAGATGAAAATGAATGCGATGAAAATAAATGAGCTGGGAATTAAACTTATAGAAGAGTTTAAATATTACAAAAAATCCTTGGAGAGATCACAGGTTGTAAAATGGCCGAAGCGGGTTGAATTTAATTCCGACATCGTTATTCGTCGTAGAAAAGGTGAACAAGATAAACGAATTCCTTGTCAATCATGTAAATCATAAAGTTTATTATATATTGATCGTTTCCCCACTCTCGGCGCAAAAGAAATAGAATTGAAGGACACACTGATAATTGCCCATAAACACAGGTGGGTTCCCCTCAAATTGGGAATTCCCCACATTTCGTGCGCTAAATGCCTTAATTTTTTTGAAAAAGCAAAAATTTCTCCGGAAAGATTGACTGCTGTGGGATTTGGAAAATTTCAACCTTTTCCCCCAATGATATTCCACAGCAGTCTATCTTTCCGGAGGATGGAAATCTTTCCGGCATCAAAGAATAAGAATTAACATGGATGCTAAAACCAATATAATACCTCCAAACCAAAGCGGTTTTACTCTGATTGAGATAATGGTTGTTTTGCTTATACTTGGTGTTCTGGCATCGATTGCCCAATCTAAATTAGTCAATCTGGTGGACAGCACTGAGAACAGGGCAATTGAAGTCGGGATAATGGAACTGAACGCCAGGGAAAAATTAGCGTGGACAGATTTTAAATTTTCATCAAACGGTTGGGCAAACGATAATGCCGTTTTTGCAGTAATAGATAGGAATCTTGGCGAAGGCTATAGCTGGATTGCGGGCCCTGCTATTTCCGGAGGAATTCTTCAATTTAAATCAAAATCAGTTGTAGTGACCAGAGATCCTTCCACAAACGAATCAGCAGGCTGGTGGAAATAGGAAGAAGTTTCTCCAACTTTATTCGATTTTAGATGTGTTTCGCAGAGCTAAGATGTTGCTTATTCTTATTGACAAGAATCCCAAAACAGTCATGCGCGGATATAAATTAAAACCGCAATTTCCGAAATACTTACATAACGATTTTTGGGTGTTTAAGCTGGCAAGTTTATTTCCTCCGGGTAAAGTTAAATGAGACTTAACGGGACCCGAGGAATATTTTTTACAAATGGTTGATATTAAAAAATCTGCGCTAATGAAATCTGGATTCAGAACAGCAGTTGATAAATATTACAGCGTCCAGTTCTCAATAAACAATCCGATTAATATTTATCAATTCAAATTGCAGAAAACATTTTCAAAGGGGATTTGTATCGCAGTAAAACAAGATTCCGACGTATTAAATCACATAAAAGCAGGCGACATGTTTAATATGAAATACTGCACAACAAACTCAGGCCCTACTGAAAAAATAAAAACAAAGATAAAGAGCATTAATAAAATAGATCAAAAACGATTTAAGGGACATTTTTTACTATGGTTGTCAAGTGCTAAAAACGAATGAAACGCTGATAAATGCTGAAGTAAAATTATGATTGGGACGTAAATTGGGTGTAGTTTTTTAAGTTTGTTTTTTACCCTCCTAAAAAGCCTCCGGTATCAAAAAAAATAAAATACCATAGTCGTAACTAAAAAGAGAGACTGCTGAAAAGTACGTTATTGTTTAAAAGAAAGGTGAAATGGAAAGAAAGAAGGTTCTTTTTGTGTGTACATATCATGGGGCCCGGAGTCGAATAGCCGAAGAGTTTGCCAACCGGATCGCTCCGGGAAAAATTGAAGCTTATAGTTCCTGCTTTGACCCAGGGAGAATTGATCCTCTGCCGATAGATGTAATGCGGGAAGTGGGTATTGACCTTCCTGTGGAATCACCGAAACCTGTCTTTACCCGACACAAAGAAAGAGATGTCTTCGACTATGTTATCGCAATTTGTTATAAGGCTTCAAGGGAGCAGTGCCCCTTGTTCAGAAAGTGTATTGACGTGCTTTACGCGAGAAAGGCTAAAACGATCTCTTGGTCTATTCCAGATTTTAAATGGCTTAGTGGCACAGAAGAAAAAAGAAAGGTGGGGGCAAGAAAAATTAGAGATAAAATAAAATCAAAAGTTGTCGCATTTCTTGCAAAAATTGACATGGATCTACGAATTGATGAAGAAAAAAATATAGCCTATATCGGGCTGTCGGGTACGGTAAGCAAAGAGATTATTTTTAGTGCATTTGATTTAGCCGTATCTGATAAAAGATACAAAAAAGGGATGGGAAGGTTATGGTATTTTAAAGATGCTGATCTATCTCCCCTGGACGCTGAGACAATCAGCGGGTTGGGAGAGTATTCTCTAAAATGTCCGCCAGGAATAAATGATGTAAAAGTGGCTTTTGTGACTAACAAAAATATAGAGTATGGGCTAACCCGTATGTATGAGATATCATCAAAAGCCATGACCCCTATCCAGGTTTTTCATTCGATGGATAAAGTCGAAAAGTGGATGATGGAATAATGCCCCGGGTTCGGGACATTCTATAGTACTTATGTCAAGCAAAAAGCAGAAACTTATAACATCATAATTACATAGAAAGTAAAAGTTTAGTTCTATTTTTAGATGCATTTCACCTGTAGTTTCTTCTGATAGCATCTTAGTATTCCCCTTCTGCAAGCTCAGAATAAACGCTACATTTATCCGCCATACCCTGGAGCTTCGTCCAAAATCAGCTTTTTCAGACTTGTTTTTATCAGTAGCCCCGTTTGAGTGAGGCAAACCGCGAACGCATCTTATTTGCCATCAGTTTAATCCAACATACTGTATTTACGAAGTTCTTGACACCTAAGGATCTTGCACATATATTTGTCTCTCAGACAAGCAAGGTCTTATCACTATGCAACCTAGGATTATTTTTTACTCTTTGATTTCTGTTCACGAATGGCTGGAATAATTTCTTGTTGAGCAAAAGAAGTACCTGTAATATCCGATATGTAAGGCCGCCAAGCGTGATAATTTTTGTAAGGATCTGGTTTTATCATATATATATGACCCGCCTGTCCGGTAAATCGCCCTACATAGCCCCGTCGCGATCTTACAGTGGTTCTTCTACCACCAGAATGAAAGATTGTAATGTTAATACCCACATGAAAAGTGTGTTGCCCTGGTTTTAACTCAAGTATTTTTGTACCGCGCATTCCCACTAAAGCATTATTTCCTCCCAGAGCACTTTTTCCGCCGGTAGCCCCATCTAAAGATGCAACAACAACTCCACCAGGTTTGACTAAAAAACAGATTTCGCTTTCAGGTAAATCCGCACCGGAATAAAATTTAAGCAGTTTTGTGTGAGTGCTGCATTGAAGTGTGCCAATGGCCAACAAAACTATAAAATAATAAAGTTTTTTTTGCATCTGAGCCTCCTTCCATCAACTTTTAGTTCATATTTATCTAATTATGTCACAGGAATTGAAGACCAAGAAGGTAGCAAAAACAAAATTGATAGAGAATTTTTTATCAATCACTTCCTTTCAGCTGCGTATTCACATTTCAAAACAATAAGAAGAAAACGATAGATCCGGTTAAAATGCCAATATGAGAGTATTAAGTATTAGGGGGGCTGTTAAAATCTCTTAATAGGAAGCAAAACAGTTTGTCAAGTCTCGATTTTTTAGGTTGGATTTTAGGCGTTGTTTGCTCATATACTGGTTGTAAAATTAATTTTGGTCATCTAAACATTATTTTTACAACCACATCTAGCGAAATTTAATATTACGCTAAATATTTATAAAAAGCGGTATTACGCATAACCGGAAATGACCACCAAAAACCACGCTGTTCTATACAGGCACCTCTTTCTTATGGACAGCCATCTGGTATGTCTCTTTGCTATCACTACTATGGGTAAACACAAATCCTCCTACAATCGCAGTAAAAGGGGCTACCATCACTAAACCGAAACTCCCCACAAGTGTCTTTAACACTTCGGTGGCCACATAGATGAGATTAAAAAGATTGACCAGCGGAATGCCCTGTGCCATGAATGCCATAAAAAGGGTAATAAACCCTCCGGAATAAGCCAGCAGTAAGGTCGTTGTCATGGTACCGGTAACGGCTCTTCCCACCCGTAAACCCGATCTGATCATCTCCCACTGGGAAATCTGTGGATTTTTCAGCACCAATTCATGCATACTTGCCGCCACATCCATAGCCAGATCCATCACAGCTCCAGAAGCGGCGATGAATACCGCTGAAATATATATCTTTGTAAGATCAAGGTGTCCAAATCCTGAGTAAAGCAAAGTTTCGGCAAAAGGCATCACCGCACCATGCACATGAAATTTATCTGTGAAATAAAATGCAAGCCCACAACTGGTAAGCACACCTAAAAATGATCCGGAAAAAGCGACCACACCCCTGGAAGAAACTCCCGCAACCAGAAAAATAATCACCCCGGTTAATAACGCCACAACCAAAAGAGAGATAATCAGTGGATCATACCCCTTTAACAGGCATGGCACTAAAATGCGCCATAGCATTAGCCCGGTAAAGAGAAAGGAAAGCAAGGCTTTGGCACCGGTCCATCCTCCAAAAACGAGCAAAGCCACTGCAAAAATACCTAAAAGATAGAGTTCAAGACCGATTCTATAATGGGCCTGAGGGTTAACAAAATGGATCTCCCCGTTTTCGTTCTGGCTGATAATGATGAGGGCAATATCGTCAGGTATAAACAGCTTGTCACGATCCATCTGGCCCAAAAGTGGATTGTTTGCCTGTACAAGGCGACCTTTAAGGGGTCCATTGAGAATCTTAATGGAAACGCGTTGATCCCCGGTTTTTACCATACCGAATTGATGGACCTCGGAATTATCCACATCGACGATTCGGCCTTTACAGCGAATCGCTTTATCATCAACTCGTTCTTCAAATCCAGTAGGATAAAAAAAGAGTAGAATCGAAAGAAAAGAAAAAAGGATCACGAGAAAAATATCACGATTCATATACTGATTTAAAAACTTTTTCATTCATCTTTTCCGTTCTCAGAGGCATCTCAGGAGCGGTTCGGTTATTCCCTATCCGCCTCTGAAATGCCAAGGGTAACGATATTTTTAATGATTTGCAGCGAGTTTCATCGTATCTTCCTTAAAGGAAAAATACACTTTGGGAGCAATTCCCATAACAGTCATAATTTTTTTGGCCACATCTGTATTGTCATAATATCCGTTAAAAATTTCCTCACCGAGACCTTTGGCGGAAGTGGTTACAGGAACGCCCGTATGTTTGTATGATGTCCAGGCCAACCCTGCTTTATTATTGAGGACATGTGTAATCGTCACGGTAAGAGGCTCGTAACCTCCATAGAGAAGGGCTGTTATCGGATCCTTGGATCTTACTCTTTTGCCAGCCATACTTTGAACAAAAGCATCTTCGAGCATCTTTACCTGATAGTCCTGAAGAACCAGGCCGTCCTTGGTATCACCCTTAAATCTCAAACCAAAGTACCTGGTAATCAGAGGTTTTATATCATTAAACGTGGAATTGCCTTTTGCTTTAAATTTCTTAAAAATTTCATCCGTAAACTTTTGGAAGGAAATCTTTTGATGACTCAAAATATCAAAATTGGTGGCGTACTTTGTTCCTGCAAATCCCAATGTCAAACCTCCACACTCGTGATCGCCGGTTACTACAATTAGAGTATCATTGGGTTTTTTCCTTGCAAAATTAACTGCAACTTTGACGGCCTCATCAAAAGCGATAGTATTGATGATAGAAGCGGTTGCATCATTGGCATGACATGCCCAGTCAATTTTTCCTCCTTCTACCATAAGAAAAAAGCCTTTTGAATTATCCAGCATCTCGATAGCTTTTGAGGTAAACTGAGCCAAAGTGATGTCCTTTTCCGTCATATCCATTTTATAAGGCATGGCCTTACCGTCCTGAAGCCAGGCATTCCATGCTAAAACTTTGCCGTCTCTCTTTTTAAGAGCCATGAAGTCCGCCTTGTTCGTCACAATTTTATATCCGGCTTTTTTAATCAACCCCAAAGCATCACCTCTGTAATTGCTTGATTTTTTCTTTTTATCCGTCGTGTCCTTAAGACCTCCTCCGCCAAAAAAATCAAAACCGCTTTCGGATAACTGGACAGCAATATCATAGTACTGGCTGCGCTTTGGAACATGGGCATAGAAAGCTGCGGGAGTCGCATGATCTATAGAAACACTGCTAATGATACCCACTTTCATTCCTTTCCCTTTTGCCAAATGCGCCACACTTTTTACACTCTGATGGTTAGGCGTCATACCGATCACCCCAATATTTGTTTTTTGCCCGCATCCCAGTGCCGTTGCCGATGCGGCGGATCCGGTAATGAACCTGTCCGCTGCATGGGTGGTTGTGATGCCTTGAGCCGGAAAGGTGTCCACCAAAAGCCTCTTTTCCATATAATTCTCAGCCGCGGTACGCTGAGGAATCCCCATACCGTCACCAATGAAGAAAAAAACATATTTTGCCGGTTTCCCATTATAAAGCTTCATCGAAGAAGCAAAAGCACTTGAAGAAATAATAAGTGCAAAAGCCACAAACAGGGTAAGCATAACATGATGGGATAGGCAGTTTTTTGTGAAAAGTTTCTTTTTCATATCACTCCTCCTTAATAAGTTTTATTGTTTCCTACATTGGCGGGTGTAAAAGCCAATACCCGGGAACAGATGAATACATATCATTCACTTATTTTAGGATTTTTATTTAGATATGATAAGAAAGTTGTTAGAATTTGACTAAAGAGGAGTAAAGTGTAGTGGGAGCTAATCATTTATTAATTTTATATTTGGCCACCAGTTCTTTTGGCACGGTATTAGCCAGTGATTGGTATACTGCATATTGGGGATCATGGTTTCTACCATGTCCTTGTGTCCGATCACATAAATATTGAGCTTGGAATCCAATTCAACAGGCGAAACGTCGGGACCACATCTTGCATGGTGACTAGCTGTTGACATAGAGCAATCCAACCAGAAGTAAAATAAATAAACAACTATCATTAACATTGGACAGTAGCCGGTATAAAGTTAATGCCCTTTTTTGCCTTTCACAACTTAAAGTTCACTCTGTTTGGGTTGGATTTTTTCATGTATTCTTTGAATCACGGGATCTAAAACCTAAAATAATTCCAGCCACAATCAATCCCGCACTGGCTAAAGCAAACACGGTGACTATAAAGCGGGAGTTTTCGCTTGCTGAGGGAAGTGCAATGGCACTGAGGATGAACAGTATAAAACCGATGATCATCAGCATGGATGGTAGATAACGTTTTTTCTCATCGTTTCTCTCGACTGTTAAATATGGTTTTGATCCGCTTTGGTTATTTTTAGCAGAAATGTATTTATCTTTGTTAGCGACATATAAAGATCCAGTATCATTAAGCGGATGTGAATGCAAGTAGACTGCATTGATCCTTTTGAAATGGATTTGATCCCAAGATCCCTGTCTTTTTTTACCTTACCACCACAACCTAAGAACAGACCATACGTTTACCCGCCATGCTCCAGGGGTCTGGCCGCCAATCATTCTTTAACATGAGTAAAAATTCAAAGAAAGGGCTCTCGCTTGGAAAGCGGTAGTCTCTCCCGAGGTCATATACCCAACGCCCATTAACGGGCTTTCTCAGCGAAATTTGTAAATGAATAAAGACAGTCACATTTACGGTGATTGATTTTTAAATAAAGCCGTGATAAAAAGCAGCATTTCTTTAAACAACCGTTGAATACGTGGATTCCAGGAAGTTTTTCTCATTTTCCCCAAATTCAAAACCTATGAGCCAAAATGATAGGAATAGTAACCCATGAAAAGGACAACTAGACTTAATTTTATCATCATTTTCTTGATCATTGCTGCCGGCTTTTTCTTGTGGAACCGCCTGGCCGACCAAAGAAGTCGAGTGGACAGCCATACCCGTGAAATCACCCCTCGTGGGAGTCTGGCTGACTTTGAAAAAACGACCATTTCCATTTTCAATGCTGCTGCTCCGTCGGTGGTATATATTTTCACCGAAAAGGCGGTGACCGGATTTTTCGGAACCCGCCAAGTACGCCAGGGTGCGGGTTCCGGCTTTCTTTGGGACAGCAAAGGACATGTGGTAACCAATTTCCATGTCATCGAGGGCGCGCGGCGGATCCAGGTTCGCCTCGAAAACGATGAAGCCATCGAAGCCACCTACGTGGGAGGATCTCCGGATTACGATCTGGCGGTAATTCGTCTGCGACGGACCCTTTCCAACACTCAACCTATTCCGGTGGGGACTTCCAGCAATCTGCAGGTGGGGCAGACCGTGCTCGCTATAGGAAATCCTTTCGGTCTCTCACGAACATTGACTACCGGCATCATCAGCGCTCTCAACCGCCGATTGCCCACGGCCACCGGACGCGAAGTGGTGGGCGTCATCCAAACAGACGCTGCCATTAATCCAGGTAACTCGGGAGGTCCATTGATTGACTCCAGCGGACTCCTGATCGGGGTTAATACTGCGATCATCTCCGGATCCGGCAGCTCGGCCGGTATTGGGTTTGCAGTTCCGGTGGATGTGGTTAACGATGTGGTACCGCAATTGATTGCCAAAGGTAAATTTCCTCGTCCTGGAATCGGTATCGTTGTTCTTAACGATGAAACATCTGCTGCCCTCGGCATAGCCGGCGTAGTGATCGACCGGGTGATACCTCATTCCGCAGCCGAGCGTGCCGGTTTAGAGGGAATAGATTATCGCAGACAAGCTTTGGGAGACGTTATTGTTGCGGTAGAAGGGAAATCCGTTGCAAATATGGGTGATTTTATTCGAATCCTGCAAAACTCCAAGATCGGCGAAACCATTACTCTTGGTGTGCACAGAAATGATATGCTGCAAAAGGTAGAGGTTACCATTATGGATATATCATAGGAGTAAATCGACCGTTTCCAATTTTTCAGCCTGCAATTGCGGCAATCCCATATTGTCTCGATGCAATTCCCCTTTTATCCCTTGTTTCTTAAGACGTAACTAGGTCCTGGTTCCGATAGATACCTATCCTGAAAAAATAAACCCCCGAGGAAAAGAGACGATATAATGCTGAATTCCGATGCGCTTTTTACCATTATTGCCATTGCGGTTCCTCTAGTGGAACTTTTTGGCATCATTGCAGCCGTTCATGCGATAATGACTTCCAGGACTTCACAGGGAGCCATCGCTTGGGGAATCTCTTTGGTAACCTTCCCTTGGTTGGCGCTTATATTATATGCCATATTTGGGCGTAACAAATTTAAAGGTTATGTTTCGCTGCGAAATTCAAAGGATAAATCCATCCAGCGGATAATCGGTTCGTCTCGGGGCGAAGCCGTGGAAAAGAAGTTGATCTGTGAAGAACTGACGACATCTGAAATGGCCCTAACCCGACTGTCAAATTTACCCATGACGCACTCAAATAATAGCCAGCTGCTTATCGATGGAGAGGAAACCTTTGATTGCATATTTAAGGGAATCGAATCCGCAAAAGAATACATTCTGATTCAATTTTATATTGTGCGGGATGACGAATTAGGCAGAAAATTAAAAAACAAACTCATTCAAAAAGCCAGGGCTCGCGTCAGAGTTTATTTTATATATGACGAAATTGGCAGCTATAAACTACCCGAAGGTTATATACAGGAAATGCAGGACGAGGGAATCGAAGTTTCTGCATTTCACACCACCAAAGGAAAAGCCAATCACTTTCAGCTAAATTTCCGTAACCACCGAAAAGTTGTCATCATAGATGGTAAAGTGGCTTATATAGGGGGCCATAATGTGGGTGATGAGTACGTTTCGAGACATCCCAAATTCGGTACGTGGCGGGATACCCATGTCAAGCTCGAGGGCCCGGTGGTAAAGCATATTCAATTTTGTTTTACTCAGGACTGGTATTGGGCCACGACTCGCATTCCTGACTTAAAATGGAATATGAACAAGGCTGATAACGGGAATGAAAAGACCCTGCTCATTGCTTCAGGACCTGCCGACGATTTTGATACATGCAGCCTCATGTTCCTACATGCAATCCACATGGCCAAAGAACGTCTCTGGATCGCCAGTGCCTATTTTGTTCCCGACATCCAAATTCTAAGTGCACTGAAACTGGCGGTGTTGAAAGGCGTGGATGTCCGTATTCTTATTCCGGAAAAACCGGATCATCGAACCGTTTATCTGGCTTCTTTTTTTTATTATCAACATACGTTACCATTCGGCATTAAAATTTATCGTTATACCAAAGGATTTATGCATCAGAAAGTCTTGCTTGTGGATTCGGCCTGTGCTGCTGTCGGCACCGCTAATTTAGACAACCGGTCATTTCGTTTGAATTTTGAACTTACATTATTGAATTTCGATTCTGCTTTCATTAAAAAGGTGCAAGATATGCTTCGGAAGGATTTCTCCTGCAGCCGTCCGGTCGAATCGACAGACTATACCCGGCGATCATTTTTATTTAAACTGGCGGTTCGCTCAGCCAGATTGTTGTCGCCAATACTATAAAAAAATAATCAATCAACTGTCCTCAATTTGATTTTAGTCCAGCGCAGGTTTCGGGACATCCTTGATATATTGATATGTTTCAATGTTCTTGTTTAGGGCCGAGATCACATCTTTCATAGTGATTAGCTGATGACAGATAAAGGAATCCAACAGGACTGCCGGTAAATAAACAACTATCATTCATATCAGGCAGTGGCCGGTATAAAGTTACTGCCCTTTTTTACCTTTCATAACTTAAAGCTCACGCTTTTTAGGTTGGATTTTTTTCATGTGTTTTTGGCATCACGGGATTTAAAACCTAAAATAACTCCAGCTACAATCAGTCCCACACTGGATAAAGCAAACACAGTGACTATAAAGCGGGAATTTTCACTCGCTGAGGGCAGCGCAATGGCGCTGAGGACTAATAGTATAAAACCGATGATCATCAGCATTGAAGGTAAATAACGTCTTTTACTCATAGTCCCTCCCGGAATTCCAGGTTGATGCTAATAACGGGTGATGGTTATCAGACTACTGACAGGTTGCGCGTGATCCGGATAAAGTCTATTAAACATATCTAATGTTTCTGCAAACTCATCGATGACATGCCATGATCTCAGAAAGGTTATTTTTTGGGTATAGGGTACGTTTCTGTAGTATCTCGTAGTTCGTCTTCTATTACCGATAACGACCACCCGTCGCCGGTGTCGTATCTCTTCCCTACGCGTCTTGTGAATAACCCTGGTGCCAAATCTAAGTTCCAATGTGCCAACATAATTGGTTTTTCCCGCAATAACCTCAAACGCAATGGTTTTCTTTTCCGCCTGGCCATCTTTACAATTTTTGCAGTAAGGCTTTACGTTTCTGTACATCCCGCCCAACATCTTTGGACAGTTCACCAGTTTCAACACATAGGTGCCGGGAAGAATGGTGACAAAAAATAGACCATCTGCTCTTTCCACCCATATTTTATATTTTTCCTGAGACGACTTTTCATATATATGTACGGCGGTGCGCATTGTCCGGGTCTGTCCATGGGAAACGGCCCGCCTGTTTTGTGTGGTTAGAATCCTGCCGAACACCATGCATCGATTATCCGTCGATGTTAATTCTGCAGGTGCTGTGTTTAACACATTCGGATGTCCAACATAGTGGGCACAGGATGTGACAGCGTATATACCGATCACACATATCAATATAAACACGGTCGGTTTTATTGACTGCACGGTGTCACCTCCCTGGTTATGATACATACCGGTGATTAAAAGATTGGAGACATTATAGTATTTATGTCAAGCAAAAATCAATAATTTATAACCCATAGATAACATAGAAATTCAAGTTTAATATACATTTAAGCTGCATTCCATCACACCTCGATGGTGACAGCAACGCGGCTTTAAGAAGGGTTTTCATCAACAATGAGGGTTGGCGGAGACCACCCGGCAAGTCTTTTTACGCATTTAACCCATTCATTGAGTTTGCTTTCCGTAGTCAGATAGTCCAGTTCCAGCACGATGCCCCTGTCAAAGAGATAAATCACCTTAAGTTGTTTGAGAATTTCCGGGGATGGATCCGCAATCGTTTGCAAAATAGATTGGACCATTTTTCGGGCAGCAGTAAACAAAGGGTCCTTAGCCTCTATAATTCGATCCGCTATCTGGATGTTTTTGGCAGAAACCACCCGGAATATCTTATCCTCAAACTCCAAAACTTCTGGTTGACTGCTGGTTGGTTTTTGGGCCGGATCATGTAACGCCACCACCGTGCCGTTTACCGGGATCTTTTCCACTGCAATAAATTCAGATCCTCGGAAAAAGCTGGTATCAGCGTCGCTTATATACCTTAACGTGGTGGCGATATAAGAATTTTCAGAAATTCGGAGTATATTGGTCAGACGGCTCCTGAAAAGTCCGGCTGCTTTGGGAATTAATTTTTTTTCGACCCGATATTCTTGATAGATCAAACCATGTTTGTAAGCATAGGAGCGGCGAATCCGATGGCTTTCGATGGAATTGAAAGCACCAAAAATAGCCATTGGCAACCCGGTAAATATCCATAGACCGAACAGGACGGCGAAAATGAAGGCCATGCCGGCCACCGAGGGCATCTTGCCCATGTCGAAGGCAATCCCTATAAACCAAAGCGCACCGATAAATACCATATAAAAAGTGGCCAAAAGCCACCTGCCCAGTGTTTTGGGTACAATCAGGTCTCTAAACCACCACCGGTAGGTAACCATGAGAATTAGAATTCCGAAAGCCGGCATCCAAATGGCACTTTTCATAGGATCGCATCCTTTACCTGGCCCGCCGTGGTCGAAACGATACCCGGACCTGTTTTCCTATCAGAATGCCTTGGCGCGGCCACGTCACAAACTTGAAGAGCTACGCAACCACTTCCATCAGGGTATTCGGACAGTCATTGATAATAAATAGAACGGGGGTTGTGGTTATCCCTCCCCGTCCAGCAAGTATTCCGAACCTATAACGAATCAGATTGTTTTGAAATTTAATTGATGGGAAAGGAAATTGGAATATCTCAGTAGTTTAAAATATATTGAAAGCTGACATATTGAGCTCGTATCCCCTTCGCTCCATCAAGAAAGGTATTGGTAAATTCTGTGTCAAAAAAAGGAACCTGCCACAGGGGAGGATTTGATAATCAACAAACCGTTTGTTTGAAATAAATACTGCTAATAATTTATATAGTGGCGAATCTTCTCATCTTTAAGCAGCTCAACCACCGCTAAGGCAATCGCACCGTTCAACGCTCGATCAATGGTCCAGGGTGTTGCATTGGATACATCATACATATTCATATAGCCATCACCTGTGGTCACTTTTAGACTTATTTTACCGGTGATGCGAGTAAAGCCCATAAACCCGGCTAAATGAGATACTGAAATTTTAAGCGTTTTTCCCGAACCGGTAACTACCTGCACGCCTCGATTTTCCAGCTCCCTTGATAACAGGTGAATAGCTATATCGGTGCATTGTCTCATACTCGCCATCCATCTATGGGCTCCCTGGGCATAAACCAGCGTATATTCATCAGATGGTTGGTCATTTATAATCGTAATGGGTTGACTTGCAGAAATCGCAGGAATACTGCTTGTATTTACCTTCATTGGCCTTGCGTGATAACGATGAGAGCAGCTTAGAAAAGTACCCATAAGCAAAAGCAATACAAATAATCGAATGATAGTGTAATATCTGGTAACCATAAGACACCTCCTCAATAATTTCTTATGGATTACGATATATTCTGAACCAGTGCAACACTTTTTTTATATGGGTTGCCGACGTTCTTGGTTGTATTGATAAGTCGATTTATCCAGCTAAGAAACAAGACGGGAAAAAACCCCAGGCTATTTATCAGGGTAATGGCTCAATTTTTCAAATGGCTTTTTATGCATCTTCTTATCCATTCTTTTACTATTCATTCACTTTAGTTTTACCGCAGACATTTCTTCCACACCCGTTAATCTTAAAAGATCCCATTTATGTCACCCTTCGTAGCCGATATCAAAACATATTGATATAATTAATATATTTTTTGATCTAAAAATCTATTTGCCTTTCTCTGTGAATTATATCCGGGTATTCATTTTCTCCACGACCCAATTCATCGATTTCGTTCCGATCAATGGTCAAGGGTGGTAATAAAACATCCACCGCTACCACCACCTCCGCCACCGGGAGGCGTGGGGGACCCTCCTTGATTCGGAGGGCCTAATTTTCCGCGTACGGCCCAGACATAGTAACTTGAGGTTTTATTGGTATAGCCCAGCGATCCTGCTCCCAGCCTGATAAGCCAGGCAAAATCCGTGTTAAGTGCAGTAGTGGTAGAGGTCCAGTAGGAAGTTCCTGTCTGTACATCAAGGAAGGGGTGACCTGCCGGCAGGGCCGGGTTGGATTCCGAATAATCCATCAGGCTGATGAATTCCTTTCGATTGGGCAGGCGCCAGTCTTCATGTCCAGCGAGGTTCAGGGTATCTATATAGGAAAGGGCATCAGTCCATGGCTTGATACTATCAAGATTCGCGTTCCGGGACCACATCAGACCGGTCAGATTATCCGTTACGGTTCCATCCCCGTTGTCCAGAAACCTGGCAGTGGGCCGGGTGACTCCGGTTTCCAGGTCGCCGTCATCTCCGGCTGCATAACTTACCGTTTGTCCCGTCTTCCATAATTGGGCAGGATGAGTGGTTGCACCGCGCACCGGCCAGAGGAAGTATAAACTGCTCTTAGCAATGTCAACCGAAGATCCGCTATTCATAAAAAAGCTGAAGGCATCGGATGTATCCTCGATAGAAGTGGTTGCGGACCAGTAATACGCAGCCTGAACATTGGTAAAGCCCTGGGTAGCAAGCCAGGCGGCCGGGCTTGCCTCTTGAGTGTTAATTAGGCTCTCGAGCTCGTTTACATTGGCCAGACGCCAATCACCATACCCGTCCAGATTCAACGCATTCACAAAACTCAAGGCAGCGACCCATGATTTGGCACCATCAAGGTTTGCATCCTGAGTCCACATCAGACCGGTCAGATTATCAGTGATAGTTCCATTCCCATTGTCGGTAAACCGTGGGCTGGGCCACCCAGCGCCTGCCTCGATGTCACCGTCATCCCCGGTGAAATAGCTGGTTGTCTGGCCTGTTTTAGGCAGATCGACAAAGGGCACTTCAAAAACCCCCATATCCGGAGCGGCATCCCTTGTCCGCGGTATACCCTCCGGATCCAGCACTGGAAAAAACGGAGCGGAGTCCGTAGCGGCATCTTTGCACGGGGAATCGGTTCGGACATGATAATCTCCGCCGATCGGGTCGGCAAACAGGGGATCGGTGCTGATGTTGTCTGCCTGGGAAAACAAACCGCCACCGACTTCAATATGAAAGTCCTGGTAGCAGTTGTTATACAGGTTGACCTCTGTATTACCGCCGTTTCCGTTCCCGTCATCATCTATGTGGATATCCTGGCCGGCCCCGCTGGATGTATTGCCCCAGACGATATTGTTGTAAATATTGGCAACCGCGGTTTCCCGATACAGGGAAATATGAATACCGCCGCCGCCCAAACCGCCGGTGCTGTTGCCGCTGAAGGTGTTGTGTGTAAAAAATACTACGCCATCGCTTGTATAAGACATCGCCCCACCGCTTCGAGAACCGGAAGTATTCTGCTGAAAGAGATTGTTGGTAAACAGCACAGCACCATTGCTGGAATCACCATAAGCGCCGCCACCGCTAAAATCAGCAAAATTCAGTCTAAAAATATTGTTATCATAAGTGACAGTGCCGTTAGAACTAATTGCGTACGCACCTCCGCCGCGGTTGTCGGAGCTGTTTCCGCTAAAGGAGTTATTGCTAATGGTTACATCACCCGTGGGAACGAAAGCCTCGGCTGAAACGGCGTATAAACCGCCGCCGTATTGTCCGCTAATTCCAATGTTTCCAATAAACTCGCAGCGTTGGACAGCGATATCAGCCTGTCTGGTTCTAATATACAGACCCACTCCATCTGCCGTAGAATTTCCATTTTGGAAGGTTATGCCGGTTACAGTGATACCTGCAGCAGTATCATCTGCAAGTCCCGTGGTAGCAAGGTTCATCACCTGCTCCGTGGTGCCGCCGTCAAGAATGGTATTTCCCGCTCCTCCTCCCCGAATGGTGAGAAGGCGGTTTTCCGTTGCCGCCGGGTTGTAAGCAAACGAACTCCCCGAAGTATTATACGTTCCTGCGGCAATGTTAATGATGTCATCTTCGTTGTTGGCGGCCGCAGTTGTCAGTGCGGCACGAAGCTCGGTCTCATTGGAGGCATTAAAAATCGCGGCCTGACTGCCGCCGGCCATTGTCATAATGGCTACCAAAACCAGAATGAATACCGATGTTTTCATTGGTCAACCTCCTTTTGTTTTATTTCGTAGCCTTTTTTATAATAAAATGATGAAGCCGTCAATGAAATGGATCACACCAAATCTGTGAAATTGGTCACAGATGCATCACCACTTTCAGCGGCTATTTTAAATGCAATTGCCGGATTATCCCTCCCGAGACCATCCACCTCAATCCTTGATTTGTGATTATATTTTGACAAATTGTATGAAAATATGTATCGAATAAGATCATGACAGGGTGGTGGAGAATAGAATTCAACGGGATGCTGGGCCTGATATTATTCCGCTGCAATGGTTCGGCACCCGATATACTGGCAAAATAAAAGCTTGCCTTATGGAGACTCTGTTTCAGAGGAATTCTAAGGGTGGATACAATGTCGATAAAAACCATTAAAAAGGAGATTGGAAAATGACAACAAGCGATGAAACTAAAACAAAGCCTCTCTGGTTGTTAATCGAGGAGAATTTCCTTGAGCTTGATTTGCAGGACCTCTCAGGGGAAAATCGTGAAGCAGCGATTCAACGGATTGCAGGTAACCTTGACAATGCCGGCTATAATGTTTCGCATCATGGGGGCAATTTGCTTCAATTGAGATGGGCCATGGATGACATGCAAAAAGCAGGCAGGCCCCTTATAAAAGATTTAAACAAGGCAATCGCAGCCCTTACCCTGGAGGACTTGGCCGACCAATATCTGGCTTCCAGTAAGCTCATCAACGACCTCGCGGAGACGTGGCCCAAGCTCAAAAAATCCGAATGCAGGCCGGATGTGATACAAATGATCGAGAAGGTAAAACTCGATCTACTCATTAAAAAAGCCAAAGATCTGCCAGACGATGAAGGTATCCGACTTCTCATTGGAGAAAAGGTAGATGATGAAGTGATCATAAACGCGCTTGGCATCAATGAAGAGAAGCTGGGTGAGGTGCACACCCAGATCAAAAAGGAAAAAGCAGAGAGGGAAAGAGTCGCAACGCTGATCGAGTCGGTAGAGGGCAAGACCGACGAAGAAAGGGTGAAGCACCTCATTGAGAATAATGTCGCGGAAAATTTAATAATCGAGATGGCGAACGTGGACCAGGGCTTGGTCGATGGTGTCAAACAGTCAATGGAAGAAGCGCTAAAGGAACAGCAAAGGTTGGCAGAAGAAGCGGCCGCAAAGAAAAAGAAAGAGGCTGAAGGACCTTCACTGGAAAACATTCCGTCGGATCAGATGCTCGAATACATCGAGTCCATTCGCGAAATCATGGAATTCAGCGAAGAAGAAAAAGAAATCAGAGTGATGTGCGACCAGAGCGCCATTCCTAAGAGCCTGGTGGACATCGCAGTTTCGGAACCGGGCAAACTGGATGAGCTGGAAAAAAAAGCGGAAGGATAGTATGGTCAGAGGCAGGGTAAATCACCCTGCCTCTGGTCCCTTCGACAAGCTCGGCGTTAACATGACGTTTAGCAACATACCCCAAGGCATCGGTTGCCAGTCATTCCTTACCTATCTCAAATGTTCAGAAAAAGAGACAGGCTTCCTTATTTTTTGACCAGCCATTTAATTTGGTTTTGAACAAATGAATATACTCAGACAGCTTCCTCATTTAAAACGGACCATATCTATGAAAATTACTTTAATGTAAAGCAGCAGGAAGTATACTTTATTGGATTTTAAAACCACAAATTCCCGTCGTACAATTTTTGGAATATCATCATTCCAGGCCCTTGCCATGTTCCGACGGGGCCTGTTTTATAACTATCTTTCGATTTACCTCCGACATTTTCTTGGGCTCAGTGTGACTGAAACCACCCTCTTTGCCACCCTTCCCATGATCGCCAATGTGGTTTTCCAGACCTTTGTGTGGGGCTCCGTTTCAGACCGGTTTCAGCTTCGTCGAACATTGATTGTATGGGGTGAGCTTTTAGCCGGTGTGGGAACGTTTTTTATCTGGTATGCTCACCGTCTGACCGAAAGTCAAATCTGGGCAGGTTATATCATTATTATTGGTCTCACGGCCGTTGAAATTTTCTGGTCCATGTCCAATGTGGGGTGGAGTGCATTGATTTCGGATATTTATAAAGAAGAGAAACGCGGCAAGGTACAGGGCCGGCTTGCAAGTATCGGCGGCCTGGGGCGTGTCATTGGCGTATGGATCGGCGGGTTGATGTATGACGGATTGGGAATGAAATACATGGGCTGGGGATTTTACGAAGGCGCCTTATTTTTCATCGCAGCCGCAGTGATGGCTCTTTCCATCATTCCCATGTATTATGTCCCTGAAGGCGGTATGGATTATCTGGTAAAAAATGAGCCGACTTACACCCATCCGGCCAAAAAAAATGATTATTTCAGAACATATGTGATCTTTATTATCGGACTGGTTTTTCTTAATTTTGGCAAAAATTCAGTGGCGGTCATCCAAACCCAGTACCTTGTCCTTGAATCCGGCTTCAATGTCACCAGCCAGGCACTAAGTTATATTGTAAATACACAATCTGTGGCCATGATTCTGGTGGGACTGGTAGCAGGCTGGATTGACCGGAGACTTGGCAGCAAGTATGCTTTATTGCTGGGAAGCTTTACCGCCATATTCTATCTTGTCATCATCGGGGTTTCCATGAATTTAACCATGATTGTCCTGAGCAATTTTATCGCAGGCTTTTCAGAGGTCATTATTATGGTTTCTTCCTATTCATTTGTTTCCATTTTAATTCCGCCGCAAAAACGGGGAAAGCTGTTTGCCATTTTCAATGCCACCTTTTTTCTCAGCTGGGGTCTGGCCGGGACACTCATCGCCGGTCCCATCGTCGACTGGTTAATCATCAGCGGTAAACCGGAAGTGTTTTCCTATCAGATGTCTTTCATTGCCGCTGCAGGCATCACTTTTATCGGGTTGGCATTTCTCGGGTATCTGACCTTCAGTCATGCAGAACATAGAATCGCGACAACCAATGAAAGCAATCGATAGAGGTTCTTCTCCGGTATAGTTGGAAAAGAGAGCCCCAGCCCGCTTGCAGCGAAATCGGTCATGGATCCATCGGTGGGATCGTCTTGATCAGTAGCTCGTTGAAAGGAATATCAACCCAGTAAAATAAATGTATTTATCTTAGAGGAATCGCTGATGTATATTCCGTTACCCACAGTTGATGGCCTGTTTGCATTTATATCGAATGCTCAAGTGCTGGAAGCTCACTTGTTGCCGACTATTTCTCCACATCCGTTGGGGATGGAACCGATCCGCTTAAGGAAGCCCAATTGTTACGTCAGTTTGTTAATAATGAATGATTTTCTCTGTTTTTTGGAATTGATGAAGGGAATATTGAAGAGTTTTTTATCAACAGGGGCTTTGAAAAGGCAGAATCCATCTCAACCGCTGAATGCAAAGAAAAATATTTTTTAAATGCCGGTCTGGAAAGGAAGGTTTCTTCAATGTTCCATTTCGTGTGCGCCTATGTGGTAGCCAAAGTTTAATCCTGGCCTGAAAGTCTTCCGGTTGCGGGCTCTTTGATATCGGTCCCTCAATGTCTGTCCTATCAGGAGCAGGATAAACGCCAATATGCCGATTACGAAAACAAAAATAAGGGCTGAATAGAAGGATAACTTCTCCAACATATGGTTTACACCTCCTCGATTGTTGAATCCATCAGTGGGTTTTCGACCTCCGGTTACTCGGGATTTGGCTTTTTACAAAAGTATCTTTTATTAATATAGTCATGACCTCCGGCCCAGCCGGAGGCTTGCATAAAGCCCTATAAGGGCATCGATACTGATAACCCCTTAAGGGGTATTATTGTGTTAAAATTACTGTTCTGCGACCAAATCCATTTT
>JAXHVO010000123.1 GCA_034189135.1 Thermodesulfobacteriota bacterium
AATGGATTTGGTCGCAGAACAGTAATTTTAACACAATAATACCCCTTAAGGGGTTATCAGTATCGATGCCCTTATAGGGCTTTATGCAAGCCTCCGGCTGGGCCGGAGGTCATGACTTTAAAAGATTCAGAATTAACAAAAGACGTGGTTAAAATCTCAGAGACAATTTTTCCCAAGTTATCTTTCTTGGCCTCTTCGTTTAGACTCTGAAATTCTATGATTCCAATCTTTACTTTCTCACCTTTGATGACAATTTTGATCTTTTCATCGGCTTTTTTAGCGGTTGCCAATTTGTAGCTGACCAGTTCCCTTCCTGTCTTCCAGGAAGGACTCGATTTTACGACAAGTTTAACTGCTGGTGCATACCAATAATGATTAGTTCCCTTCCAACCGTCGTCTTTATTGTATTGGCGTTGAAAGATTTTAAAGGCCTGGAAAGACCCTGCCTTGGTAAACACGGTTTCATAATTTTTAACAATATAATCATTCTCATAATGACAATACTTGCCACCTTTCGATTTGGAGCGGTATTTGTCAGACCATTTCTTTCCTATAAAGAGAGGGAAGCTAAGAGGCTTGGCCTTATACGGGGGATTTATCCGAATTAACTTATTATCAAAATTAAATAGTTTAGTCTTGTTGCTCTTTTTGCTCTTTCTTTCAACAGTAAAACCCCCATCTTGCTCAACATGTGTTATTTTTGAAGTAAAAGTATCCACACCATGTTTGCCGCTATAACCGGTAAATACCCATGTATCTCCAACCACCATTTGGGGAAATTTGGCGACCGGGCTACCTGACAAAGGTGTCTGCCGGACCGGGGTGGTTTCGCACCCGAAAAAAGAGCACATCATAAGGAAAGAAAAAAATAAACCGATAGCTGTATAATACTTCTTTTTGGTTAACATTGTGATCCCCTATTCAACCTGTTTATTCGTTTCTGGCAAATTGCGTTGTTTAAATGTTCAGGGCCTTGGAAATGGCCCTTTGCCATAATTCTATTTCCTTTTTTGTTTCCTGATAAATCATGGTAGAGCTTTCCTGTTTTGAAATACATCTGGTCTGGAAATTTTTGTATTTACAGGAACTGTGGCTTGGGGTCGGGCTTTACTGACAAATTTACCTTACAGACTTTACATTATAAGCTCAAGTGTTTTTTTGCACTTAGAAGACCCATTTTATTGGAAAAATTACCCTTAAGGTTCAGACTCGAATAATTCAGGATGGATCCGTCGTGCCAGATTTTCCAGTCCGTCCACCAGTCGTGGGGTGGGGCGGTCAAAAAGGTTGGAGTCTTCAAGGTGAATGCGTTGGTCTCTGACAGCAGGTATGCTGGGCCATTTGCTCCATTCTTTTTTTACCTGCTCGAATATGGCATTTCTAGACATGGAGGTAATGATAAAAACTTCTGGGCGCAGCGATAGCACCTTTTCCTTGCTGAAACGGGGATAGGGAGTTGGGCCCTTGGAAAGATTTTTGCCGCCGGCCAGCTCGATCAGCTCATGGGCAAATGTATGGGTGCCCACCGACACGATCGGCGCAATTCCAATCTGGAAAAAGACACGGGGACGACCGGTTGCTCTGGCTATTTTGTGTTTGACTTTCTGTATTCTGGATTTCATGTCCTGGACCACTGATTGGGCATTGCTGCTGGCATTTAAAAATGCACCAATTTCAGTGATGGTTTTCATAACGGTTTTCAGGTTGATGGGATTCACCGCATACACGGGGATGTTCAGCGATTCCAGCCGGTTGACCACAAATTTCGGGTTGCCATCCTTGATGCCCACACAAAGATCGGGCTTTAAGCTTACAATTTTTTCCAGATCCAGGTGAACATAGGAGCCGACTTGGGGAAGCTTTTTTGCCGCCTCTGGATAATCGCTGAATCGGGTGACTCCCACCAGCCTATCCTGCTGCCCGAGGGCATAGAAAATTTCGGTAATACTCGGTGCCAGCGATACCACCCGTTGGGGGTGGTCCGGGATGGTCATCTTTCGTCCCATCTGATCGGTTAAAATTTTTGCTGCATATACCGGATTTGCCGAAAGGAAAAATGCGGTGATAAACAGGATGATTGAGATCGGTGATTTATATTTCATATAAGATTGCCAGATTATTATGGAGTTTTCCATCACATATTTAATTAATGACCCAAGGGTGGGATAGTTCATAAGTTTGTTGTAAAGTTTCGCCTAGTTGAAAATGATTGCCATTGGTCCGACAGTTTGATAGATTGTCACTGCCATTATAAATTATTTGACAGGATAAACAAGATTTACTCGGTTTTTTTATTTCACCGTCTGAGGATGAAACTGTGAAATCCAATTCCTCCTAACAGGTGTAAAAAGCCTATCTGGTTTTAATAACAACCGAATGGCCTTATGGTGCACCACGTAACAATAAAAAGGAATAGCTGAAAATGAAACACAAAGTCTTGATTATGCGGTGTGATGAATACGATGCGGACAGAATTGCCGGTATTATCAAAGAAGGCATGGAAGAGCTTGAGGTGAAACCATCGGGAAGGATTCTGCTAAAACCGAATGTGGTGATTGCCCACCCTGATATATTTCCCTATGCATTTACCCGCAAAGAATTTCTCGATGGTGCCATCGAAGCCACTAAAGTAAAAGCGGAAAAAGTAGAAGAGATATCCGTGGGTGAACGTTCAGGGATCACCATACCCACCCGGTATAATTTTAAAAATGCGGGCTACCCGGAGGTGATAAAAAAACATAAAATTAAAACCTATTACTTTGATGAAGACCCCCATGTCCCGGTAAAGATTAAGGCAAAGGGAAGACTCAGAGATACATTATTTATTCCCAAGCCGATCGTGAAAACCGATTTTCTCATAAACCTGCCAAAATTCAAGGCACATCCCTGGTGCCGGCTTACATTAAGTCTTAAAAATTTCATCGGAATTCAAGACGATCGCCACCGGCTGGTGGATCATAATCTTTTTCTGGAGCATAAAATTGCCGACCTGCAGGAGGTGATTCAACCTAAATTTATCGCCATCGATGGCATTACGGCAGGACAGAAAATGATGCTGACCCCCACCCCCTTTCACCTGGGTGCCATTGTCATGGGAACCAACTCATGCGCAGTGGATACGGTGGGATGCCATATGGTCCGTGTTGAGCCGGATGATCTGATCCATCTTAAATACACTTCCCAAAGAGGTTTTGGGCCCATGGATATTGAAGAAATCGAGGTAAAAGGGGATTTTCCCCTGGAAGAGGTCCGACATAAGACCAAGAATTTTGAATTCTGCCTGGAACGCATTGATGAATATTTTAAACCGGACAGCCATCTTTCCTGCACGGTGGGCACATTCCCGGAAAAGCATTCAAGCGATTACTGCTGGGGAGGATGCCCCGGCGCACTTCAAGAAGCCATGCACATATTCAGAGGTTTTTATCCAAATGTGGAAAAAGAAATGCAAAAGGTGCGATACGTGGTCGGGAAGGTCAAAGAACCCCTTGAGTTGGAAGAGGGAGAAAAAGTTATTTTTGCCGGAAGCTGTACCAGTTATAAAGGAAAAATAAACGGAAAGGATGTAAACATAAAAAGCAGTTATAAGAATTACCGCGAGGTGGACGAGCATAAGACCAAATCCAATGACATGTTTTTAAAAGTAATTAAAAATTTGTGGCAGGCATTTTTCAGCAGATCCTCCGGTTATCTTCAGGCAAAGGGGTGCACGCTTTCTGTGGCCGAACATGTCAACTATTTATCCGCCATGGGTAAGATAAAAAATCCCAACTTTGACCCCCGACTGCTCATACCGGTGAACATTGCCTATTTTCAGATGCGTATCATGCGATTTTTAAATCGGATTATAAGATAGAGAGGTTCAGGGATTCAAGGGTTCCAGGATTCAGATGAAAAGCTTAAGGATTATAAAGAATAAAAAGTACTGAGACTTGTATATTTGAGATAATACAGGGATGCCAAACGGTTTAAAAATATACACCGGCAATCGCCTTGAAATTTTGGCTGAAAAACTGGCGCAGTTGGTGAGAGAACCGCTGGATTCTCCTTTTACGCCTGAAACCATTGTGGTTCAAAGCCTGGGGATGGAACGCTGGATATCCATGGCACTTGCCAGCCACAACGGGATCAGTGCAAACTGCTATTTTCCCTTTCCCAATAAATTTCTCCACGATATTTTTACCACCATAGTGCCGGATGTGCCGGATGATTCGCCCTTTGAATCCGCTGTAATGACCTTTAAAATTATGAAAATCCTGCCTGCATGTCTGAACGCACCCGGATTTGAAAGTATCAAATCATATCTGAAAGATGATATTAACCGCCTTAAACTGTTTCAGCTAGCGGAAAAGATTTCCCATACATTTGAGCAATATGTGGTATTTCGCCCGGAGATGATTTTCCAGTGGGAAGAGGGCAGGGAAGAGAAAGACCCGGCACATCGCTGGCAGGCATATCTGTGGCGGGAGCTGGTAAAAGGGAATAGGAAAAATCACCGGGCATATCTTCGCCGGTTACTTTTGAATAAAATCAGCAGGAATGAGGTCTCCCCTGAAGATCTTCCCCGCAGGGTATCCCTGTTCGGAATATCATACCTGCCGCCGTTTCATCTGGAAGTTTTTACACGAATCGCGCAACTGGTTGAAGTGAACTTATTGGTGCTGAATCCCTGCCAGGAGTACTGGGCCGACATTGTGTCAGATTCACAAATAAAGAAAATAAAACTCAAACATTCGGCAACCGGCAATGTGGCCCATGATCTTCATCTGGAAAAGGGAAACAGGCTTCTTGCCTCCATGGGGACTTTAGGAAGAGATTTTTTCCGGCTAATCAGCAGTTTGGATTATGAACCTTATGAACTGTTCCAGGATCAAAACCATCACAACCTGCTTACCGGGATACAGGCCGATATTTTATATTTGCGGGAAGGGGATAATGAAAAAAAACCCAGGCATGTTAACCCGGATGATATGTCCATACAGATCCATTCCTGTCACAGTCCGATGCGTGAGGTAGAGGTCTTGCACGACCAACTTTTGGCAATGTTTGAAGAAGATCCCAAATTGGTGCCAAAAGACATTGTGGTGATGACCCCTGATATTGAAACATATGCGCCCTTTATACATGCGGTATTTGACACACCCGCGGATGAAAGCCTTCGTATTCCGTACAGCACTGCAGATACAAGCACAAAAAAACAAAGTCGGATTATAGACACATTTTCATTGATACTTGATCTGAAAGGAAGCCGGCTTGGGGTTTCAACGATCATGTCTTTAATGGAATCGCCGTCAATAAAGGACCAGTTTGGCCTGACTGACTCCGACATCGAAATGGTGGAAATTTGGATCAGAGAGACCAATATCCGGTGGGGATACGATGCGTTAAGCAAACAGAAACTCGGAATTCCCGGGGTTGAGGAGAATACGTGGAAAGCCGGTATCGAACGGCTTCTGTTGGGCTACGCCATGCCCGGACATGGCTGCAGAATGTTTTCCGGCATACTCCCTTACGACCATATAGAAGGAAGGAATGTGAACACCCTGGGAAAACTGATCGAATTTATCAACTGTATCCTTAAATGGAAAGAGGAGCTGAAAAGACGGAAAACCCTGAAAGACTGGGGTACGGCATTTACTGAGATGCTTGAACAGCTGTTCATGCGGGATGAGGACACGGAAAGAGAGATACAGTTTTTACGGAGAATTTTTAAAGGGCTGGGAGATAAGGAAAGGATATCCGGTTTTACCGATAAGGTTGAACTGGAAGTCATGCGATGTTACCTGGAACGAATATTCGAACAGGAAATTTCCAGTGCCGGATTCATTTCAACAGGGATTACCTTTTGTGCCATGCTTCCCATGAGAAGTATTCCCTTTAAGGTAATATGCCTGATCGGCATGAATAATGACACTTTTCCAAGGGAGCTCAGGCCATTGGGCTTTGACCTGATGGCACGGAAACCAAGGGTGGGAGATCGATCCAAAAGAAATGACGACAAATACTTATTTCTTGAAGCGCTTACGTCGGCGCGTAACCGGCTTTATATCAGCTATGTCGGGCAGAGCATACAGGATAATTCAAAGATAGAGCCATCGGTCATTATAAGTGAACTTATTGATTATATAGAAAAAAGTTTTGCCCTGCCGGATAACTTTATTGAGGATAATCTGATCACGCAGCATAAGCTGCAGGCTTTCAGCGCTGAATATTTCCGGGAGGGATCAAAACTGTCCAGCTACTCCAGGGAAAATTGCCTTGCCGCCAAACGTTTTGCCAACCGTACAGACACATTAAATTTATTTTCCCAGAGGCTGTCCACCCCCGCCGATGAATTCAGCCAGCTTGAAATAGAGACTCTATGCGCTTTTTTCACCCATCCGGCAAGATTCCTTCTTCAAAGGAGATTGGGAATATATCTGGATGAATCCATGGCTGGGGCGGATGAAAAAGAAAATTTCAACCTAAAAGGTTTGCAAAAATACAAGCTTGAGCAGGATTTGGTTAGAAACAGGCTTTCCGGTCTTGAACCGGATGACATGCTGCCTGTTCATCGAGCCAGTGGCACGCTTCCCCATGGGAATATAGGAAAAGTCAGTTACAGTGAAATGAGTATAGGCGCTGGAATATTTGCCGATAAAATTGAAAGTATCACCAAAGGCCAAAAATTGTCCGGTGTTGATGTTGATTGCGAAGTAGCCGGATTTAAGATCAGCGGTAAAATATCCGATATTTATGAGCAAGGTCTCATTATCTTTAGATATACCGCTGTAAAACCCAAAGATTATCTAAAAGCATGGATCTATCATTTACTGCTGTGCACGATTGGAGACAGTCAGTGTTCTCATAAAAGCACACTTTTGGGCAGCGATCTGGTGTATGAATTTGAGCCAATTCAACACCCTAAAGAGATTATGCGATATTTATTGCAGGTATACTGGAACGGGTTGTCTCAGCCGGTTCATTTTTTTCCGGCCGCGTCTTATGAATATGCCAGACAAATATGGAAAAAGGGAAAATCCAAATCATCTGCATTAAAATCGGCAGAAAAGAAATGGAATGCAGGCTATCGCCACCCGGGCGAGTCCAAAGATCCCTATGTGGATCTTTGTTTTAGGGATACAGATCCGCTGGATGACCAATTTGAAAAAATCTCAACCGAAGTATTTGGGCCGATCTTTGAATATGGCACAAAAGTGGGATAATGGATATTTCTTCTTTTATAAAAGCAATCGTAAGCCCTGAAATGAGAAAGTTTTTTTCCAATCAGGATATCATCAAGGTGGGAGATGAACTGACTGGCAAGATACTTGATTTTAAGGCAGACGGCAGAACGCTGGTTGATTTCGGGAAGTTCCGCGCGCTTGCCGAAGTCTCTTTTCCGGTGGCTAAATCTCAGGTGATTCAGGTTAAGGTTGCTGAAATAGGTGAGCAGATAAAGCTGAGCTTGATCGATCATGAAACAAAGAAAAGCGACCTGACCAAAAATCTAATCAGCAAGTTAGAAATCGTTTCGGATGATGAATTCAAGAAACTTCAGTCTGATATCAAACAGGTGTTAAACCGTGATGCAAGCTTATCTGCAGGCGAGAAATTGCCCCGAAATATAAAAAATGCGTTGCTTAACATTCATTCTCATTTCGAGCCGTTGAATGTAAGCAGCAGTATGGAGAAACTCATCCCGCAGTTAAAAGCGTATATAGAAAATGGGGGAATCCTGTTTGAAAGCAAAATGGAAAACGCCATACAAAATATACTGAACTCCCATGAAAAAATATCGGCGAAGCAATTATCACAATTTCCTCAAATCAGAGAAATTATCGCTAAAGATTTAAAACCGAATCTGATTATTTTGAAAGAATTTTTCACCAACAGGGAAATGATTGATAAATCGGCGGACAGAAAGGAGCTGGAAAGCATCAGGGTTTCAATTGACAGGATGATTAATGATATTGAAAGTCAACAAAATTTGGCAGTAAACAGGAAAGAAAGCACCGATCAGACACAGGTATTTACCCATACCCTTCATTTAAACAAAGACAACCAGAAAGCCAAATTAAAAATCTATTACAGAAACAAAAAAGGCGATGTAAACAAAGGAATCCGCTTATCGCTGCTTCTTTCAATGGACCAAATGGGAGAAATCAGGACGGATTTTTTTAATATCAAAAGCGATTTGAACATCACTTTTTTTGTCACCAATGAGAAAATAAAAAAGATGATTGAAGACCACATGGATCAAATAAAAGAGGAACTGAGTCGGATATTTGGCAACCTGGTGATTAATGTTATTGTTTCCCCAACAGAGATTGCCCAATTTGACAGTGAAGATTTAACAGGGTCAAACAGCAAAATGGTCGATTTAATGGTGTGACAATGGGGTTGTGAGTTGCGGGGTACGAGTTTCGGGTTAATGAAAAATATAAATTCAGTGAAACCCGGTGTAAATCCGTGGTAATTTTAAAAGTGGGAATTTATGGATAAACAAAAGAAAGCGGTCGCGTTAAGATATGACAAAGACAAAGACAACGCGCCGAAAGTGGTTGCAAAGGGGAAAGGGTATATTGCGGAAAAGATCATAGAGGCGGCGCAGGAAAATAAGGTGCCGCTGTATGAAGATCGGAATTTGTCCCAGGTTTTGGAAGCGTTGGATCTTGATAGCGAAATTCCTCCCAAGCTGTACCATGCGGTTGCAGAGGTGCTTGCGTTTATCTACCAATTAAACAAGATGGCTGCGCATTAAACGGGACACTGATTGACCCGGATTAAAATTCTTATGCAGAAATTTGACATCATAAACACCCTCCTTAGCGGAATAAACCTGATTGAAGCCAGCGCAGGCACCGGCAAAACCTATGCCATTGCCGGTCTGTTTGTCAGGCTTATCGTTGAGTGTCAGCTGACGGCAGACCAGATACTGGTGGTCACTTTTACCAAAGCGGCAACCAATGAGCTTAAAGAAAGAATACGAAAAAAGCTCATTCAAGCAAAAGATGCGTTTAACAAAGGCGTAAGCGAAGATGGTTTTATCAATGGCCTGATGAGAAAAACCGTTCATCATCATCAGGCCGCAGACAGGCTGCACGATGCGCTGGTGGATTTTGACAGGGCGGCGATTTTTACCATACATGGATTTTGTCAGAGAATACTTCATGAGAATGCTTTTGAAACCGGCAGCCTGTACGATACCGAATTAATTACCGAGCAGGATAGTCTGTTGCTGGAGGTTGCTGAAGATTTCTGGAGGAATAAGTTATACGGACAATCGCCCGAATTTATAAGCTATGCTTTAAAAAATAAAAAAATTACAGGCCCGGAGGATTTTTTAAACCTGCTTGGCAGGATGAAAACACGGGATATGAAAATTATTCCCGGCATAAAAAAAACTGAGATAAAAAGCCTGGATACTTACAGAGAAATGCTTAACAGGCTTAAAAAAAAGTGGCATGATTCGCGAGATGAAGTCATCACGCTTTTAAATGATCCGTCACTGAACGGAAAAATATATGGAAGCATCAAAGAAGATCCGAATAACCCTGGATATACGAAAAGGCAATTGAAAGTGATATCCATGGAAGATGACATGGATCATTTTACAGCTTCAACAAACACAGGTTTCCCTTTATTTGACAAGTTTGAAAATTTTACAGCAACAAAAATTATTAAATGTACCAAAAAGAATCAATCCCCTGTTCGACATGATTTTTTTGATTTTTGTGATAAACTCAAGCTTATTTGTTCCAAACTGGAAACCGAATTTGACAATTACCTCCTCTTTCTAAAAACACAACTATTTGAATATGCAAAAGCAGAGATCCTTAAAAGAAAAAAGAAAAACAACATTCAGTTCTATGATGATCTTTTATACAATGTTCGAGATGCCCTGAGACACGATGCCCAAGATACTAAAGATGGTAAAAGTGCCCTTGCCAAAGCAGTCAGACAAAAATACCGGGCCGCCCTGGTGGACGAATTTCAGGATACCGATTTTATTCAGTATGAGATATTCACCCGACTTTTTTCATTAAAAGAAACGCGTCTTTTCATGATTGGGGACCCCAAACAGGCCATATATGGCTTTCGCGGGGCGGATATTTTTTCTTATATGCAAGCCGCTTCACATGCTGAGGTAAAATATACGCTTTTTAAAAACTGGCGTTCAAAACCGGGACTGATCCGCGCGGTCAACACCATATTTTCCCATGTCACCTCTGCTTTTGTGTTTGATAAAATTGTCTTTAATCGGACAGAACCTGCGGAAAAAGCGGTTGTCACACCCGGTATGCGCAACGATAAACAAAATGCTTTGCTGAAGCTCTGGTACGTTAAATCAAACGAGGCCAAAGGCACAGAGGCAGAAGGCAGAAGGCAGAAGGGGAAGGCAGCGGGGCTTGGCTCCGACCGGGCGGGGAGAAAAAAAGACATCACAGGAGGAAAGCCGGTTAATAAATCGGATGCAGTGCTGATGATTGGCCATGCCGTATCAGGTGAAATTGCCAGAATTACTTCAGCGGTTGAAAATCCGGTAAAGGCAGGCGACATTGCTGTTCTGGTTCGCACCAACAGGCAGGCCGGAATGATTAAAGACCTGCTTTCCCAAAAAAACATACCTTCCGTGTTATACAGCACTGGAAATATATTTGATTCTGATGAGGCGATGGAAATGGAAAGGCTCCTTTGGGCCATAGCGGAACCGGGAAATGAACGGAGGCTGAAATCCGCGCTGGTCACACGAATTCTTGGTGTTTCTGCACAGGAGCTTGATTCAGCGGAAAACACGGCTCAAGGTTTGGAAACATGGATGAGCAAATTCAGGGAGTACTTCAAAACATGGCACCAACATGGTTTTATACGCATGTATCGATGGCTGATGAGTCGAGAAGGGGTAAAAACGCGGATCTTATCGCTGGATGACGGAGAAAGGCGGCTGACAAACCTTCTTCACCTTTCAGAATTGCTTCACCAGCAGGACGAAAAGAACAACACCGGGATGACCGGTTTGATAAAATGGCTGTCATCGCAAACAAGCCCTTCAGCTCCAAGGCTGGAAGAGCATCAGCTGCGTTTAGAAAGAGATGGTCTTGCGGTAAAAATAATCACCATCCACAAAAGCAAGGGCCTTGAATTCCCGGTGGTCTTTTGTCCGTTTTGCTGGGAAAGCTCTGAGATAAAAGACAGGGAGGTTGTTTTTCACGATTTGAGTGGAAACCAGAGTCTAACCCTCGATATTGGATCAAAACAGCTAGATCGGCATATCGCATTGGCGCAAAATGAGCTTCTGGCGGAAAATGTTCGGCTTCTTTACGTGGCATTAACCCGGGCAAAGGAACTGTGCTACCTGGTTTGGGGACGGATCAACCGGGCGGAAACTTCAGCCATGGCTTATCTGCTCCATGATTTGCTGGCTGATAAAGATATGGCAAAAACAGATGATATTATTACCGAATTAAAAAATCGTTTTGACAGATTAGACGATGATCAAATCTTAACAGACTTAAAACGTATTTCACATCAATCCAGCGGGGCCATTGAACTTTCTTTAATTCCTCATGAAAACGATTTGACCTATGCTAGTGTGGGCGGAAAAGAGGAAAAATATGATTGTCGTAAGTTCAAGGGAAAAATTGACCGGAAGTGGAAAATTTCCAGCTATTCATCACTGGTATCAGGTCAATTGCCGGATGATGAACTTCCCGACCATGATGCATTCACTCAATGGCAACAGCGTCAGGTCGGTAGTCTAATTGAATTTAACCGTTTTTCCCCACAATTTGACCCGACCGATGATACGGAAAAAGTTGATATTTTTTCTTTTCCTAAAGGAACACGGGCCGGAATATTTTTTCACGATATCCTTGAAAACATAGACTTTGAAGAGGAGTCGGGCCAAGTACGACAAAACCTGGTCACAGCTAAACTGCAGGAATACGGGTTTGATGTTAAATGGGAAAAAACAGTTTGCGACATGATCGGACACCTGATCTGTACACCGCTTTTGGAAGACCGAAAAGACCTTGTGTTATCTTCTGTTTCAACTCGGCACAGGATAAACGAAATGGAGTTTTATTTTCCCTTGAAAACAGTCACTACCCACAGACTCAGTCAGGTGTTTGCAAAACATGGCGGTATTAATATTTCCCCCGATTTTTCATCACGGATTGAGAAGCTGACCTTCATGCCTTCGAAAGGTTTTATGAAGGGTTATATTGACCTGATATTTCGCCAGGGGGGCAAGTTTTATCTGGTGGATTGGAAATCAAATTACCTGGGGAATCATATAGAAAATTACCGCAGGGATTCTCTTGATGAAACCATGAACAGGGATTTATACGTGCTTCAGTATCATATATATCTGCTTGCACTTCATCAGTACTTACAACTTCATATTCCCCGATACAGTTATGAAGCTGATTTCGGTGGCATATTTTACATCTTTTTGAGAGGAATGAATAGCAGTCGTGGATCAAAGTTCGGTGTTTATCATGACCTTCCCCGTTGGGATCTCATTGATGCACTTGGCAAAGAGCTGATTCCTGACTTTATAGAATAAAAGATATAACCACAGAGCGCACGGAGAACACAGAGATATATAGCTTTTCTGTCTGCCGCTAAGAGTGCGGCAAACAAAAATCCAAAGAAGCTTAGCTTCTTTATAATACCGGATTAGCGGCAATAATTACAGAGCTAAACCCCCAGCTAAGCTGGGGAGAATGGCAAAAGCTATGCTGAGTATTTAAAAAATGCTCCTTTTGGATTAAAGGTAACAGCGCTGATTCTGTGACCAAAATCCAA
>JAXHVO010000124.1 GCA_034189135.1 Thermodesulfobacteriota bacterium
CTACGAAAGGAATATCAGGCCTAATAAGCTGATTTCAAATCGATCCCTCTTGATATCGTCACTAAATCGTATTATATTAATTAGTTAGAAGCTTTTATAAAATTTTAACCGGACACTAATGTGCCATAATATATTGTCATACAAGGGAAATGCCTTTAAAAAACAGCACGCAGCATCTGATGCTAAAATGAAAGGGGCTCACGTGGTATGAATGCATCTTTTTCTTTTACAATTGTGAATGTATTGATTTTTCTATGTGTCCTGGGTTTAACCATTCAGACATTCATCGGGCTTGCCTTTTTTATTTCAAGTGTATTGGAAAATGAAAGGCGGGCAACCGTTTTCGCCGCGGTGCAATTTGCCGGTATGGCAACTCTGTTAATCATCTTTCTTTTCCTGGTTGGACGTGGGTTCTTTAAAACCTCACCCGGCATGGAGTTGCTTATCGCCGGTTTTATCTTGGTAATTTTGGCTGCCATTTTCATGGTAAGGAAAACGGCACCCAACCGGAGAGCATTACTAGGGGCAACCGGATATGTCGTCAGCAAAAGCAGCCGCTTTGACGAAAGAATGATGGTTTTTGCCAGAAATCGGTCCATCCGCCCGGATTCGGAGCAGTATGATCGATTTTACAGCGAACACCCGCAACTTGAAAAATATGACTCCGACCGCAGGGAGAAAGGCGGCCCTTTGGGGAAAATCGGTCAGATAGACAGTCCTTATGAAGGTCCCAATGTGGCGGCCCTGCTGGCATCCATTTCCATGCCTATTCATCTTTGCTCCTCCGAAATTGTCAAACCCCATGCACATCCCTGGCTCAATGGCAACAAAATCGATCTCAGCCCTTCCGAAGCAACCACCAGGATCAAAGGGTATGCGACCAACCTCGGTGCCGACCTGGTCGGTATTGCCAAGATAAATCCCCTTTGGATATACTCTCAC
Source organism: Thermodesulfobacteriota bacterium (assembly GCA_034189135.1). Lineage (NCBI taxonomy): Bacteria > Pseudomonadati > Thermodesulfobacteriota > Thermodesulfobacteriota bacterium. The sequence goes on from JAXHVO010000124.1 coordinate 943, forward strand.
CGGGGTGAAATTTTTCACGAAAACTGGGAAGATTGGGGCGGAAAGATTCCGGCGGACCACAAATATGCCGTTGTTATGGCCCACGAGATGTCGGCGGATATGATCGGTCCGGCCCCTCACACCCCTTCTCTGGTGGAAAGCATGAAAAACTACGCCAAGGGGGCCTATCTTTCCACTCAACTGGCCGCCTTTATCGCCAACCTCGGTTATGAGGCCACTGCCAACCACCTGCGCCATTATACGGCAATTCTACCTCCACTGGCGGTCGATGCCGGACTGGGAGAGGTTGGTCGCCTTGGATATCTAATCACCAAGGAATTCGGCCCCAGGGTAAGACTGAGTGCGGTGACCACCAACCTTCCCCTTATCCCGGATAAACCGGTGGATATCGGGGTGGAAGATTTTTGCAAATTTTGTAAAAAATGCGCCACCTGCTGCCCTTCAGAATCCATTCCATATGCTGAACCCACAGAGTTTAACGGAACCTTGAAATGGAAGCTAAATGACGAAACCTGTTTTGCATACTGGGCCAAAGCAGGGACAGATTGCTGCATATGCATGAAGGTCTGTCCCTGGAGCCATGCCAGGACCTTTCCCCACCGTTTGATCGTCCGGCTCATCACCAGAAATAAATATGCCAGAAAAATTTTCTCGGTGATGGACGATATCTTTTATGGACGGATTTCCCTACCCAAAAAGGCACCGAAATGGGCACGTTTTAAGAAATAAAAATGAAGAGTACTTATAGAGCCACCTTGCTATGCTATACTGTTTGCCATAAATATGTTCCGTTTTAAATGAGGAAACTGTCTGAGTGTATTAGAGATGGCTAAGAAAGAACGATAATGAATTAATAGCAAAACACCTATATCTTTTTTTTAAACAATACCTTGGGGTCGTTTGGCCGGTTGTAATCCAGAGTAACGGGGATGCCATCAACTTCGGAATTGCCCGGTTCGATTTGGAATCCCATTTTTTTATGAAATTCGATTGATCCTTTATTGACGGGGGAGGTGCATGCCCGGATGGTGTCACGCTTATTTTCTTTGCAAACCCGATAAAATTGTCGGTACAGATATTCTCCTATTCCAATCCCGCGATAATCCGGATGAACACCGGCAAAATGAATATAGCCCTCACCCGTATCCGATTGCGATAGAAAACCGATTAAGAAAGCGATTAATGCGTCATTTTTTTCCATGACAAATGAGGTATTGCAAAAATGGTTTAGAAATAGTTTCGGCAACATCCATGTCAAATCTCTACCCCCCCACCACTCTTGTAACACGCTTATGATGCGATGATGGTCTGAAGGCGCACTATTTCTGATGATTACATCTTTAGGCAATTTTGAAATCACATGAATCCTCCATTCAATCTGTTTCTAGCAAAACGCTCCGGTGGAACAGAATTGCCCTGCACAAAAATTGCGTATGTAATGGTAATTTAGGTAAAGGGCAATTTTCCAACTCGGTGTCTTGTTCACCTGGAGCGCAGCAAAAAGAAACAGGACTTCAAAGGGAGTTTTCCGTTCAACTGCAGCAATGGCTTGCGATATTTCTTTACTCCGGCAAAATTATGCTTCTGCTTTACTTGAAGTACCGGCTGAGAATAAATTATACAGCCAGGCAAATATCGCACCCCCGATCAGACCGTCTATGAACGCCCAAATCAAGCCGATAATACTACCCATTGGGCTGATGCAGTACCCACGATAGAGACGTCCTATCAAAGTGGGGTCACCGCTAATCCCATCAAAAGCAATTACCCACCAGGTAAATAAGAAAAGACCCATTCCCCAGATCAATCCGGTCGTCAAAGCAAATGATTTTACATTGAGCTTCATAATACACCTCCCAAAATTAAATTAAGTAGTTATAGCAAAATTAATTCAAAAAGGTGTAACCGTCGACCGGTGTTATAACTCCGGACTAAATAATCGGGTTATTTTACATTTTTTTCTCTGAATTCATGCGGGGTCATTCCGGCATATTTTGCAAAGGCCGCATTAAAAGTTGATTTTGATTGAAATCCGGCATCATAAGCAATGGCAAGAATTTTATTCTCGGGATTCTCCACCAGCATTTTCTTTGCTTTTTTTATTCTATATTTATTTATAAATGATGAAAAGCTTTCTCCTTGTTTCTCATTTAAAAATTGTGAAAGCTGATGTTGAGATACATTTACCTTTTGAGCCAATAAGGGTAGGGAAATATGTTCATCGGTAAATATTTCTTCGGTATCCATTAGATAATTTAGCTTCGAGGTCAATTCTTTAAAGTTGATGCCCTTTAAATAGGAGCGTTTATTCTTTTCCTTTTCAACCACTCCGTATAGTATTTTATAGTAACCCGGATACCTGAAGTTGATTAAAAATAAAAAAATAATAATAAGTGTTAGCATTAATACTGATAATTCCATGAATACAGGCTTATTGGAGATGAACGCTACTATATCGGAAATACAGGCGAGCATTAATAAAGCTAAAATGATGCAAACAACCAATGCCGAAGGATGATTCAAAATGGTTTGCTTGGATAAAATAAAATAATTCAATAATTGGCGAACCGAGCAAACAAGATATAATACAAAAAACAACCAGCCCGCTATTCCAATATATAACATATTGGTATTATAAAAATATTCAGACAACAGCACAGGTTTTTGGAATTCAGAAGTATAAATGACCGAAAGCGAAATAACAGATGCGACGACAGCAGGTAAAAAATGCAATAGACCGGAAGGATTGATACTGTAATTCTTATGAAGTGAATGTGTTGTTATCAAATAAACCATTGGCCCCAATAGATAAAAAGCTGTGATTGGAAAAACATTGGCTGCTTTATATTCCATTAATAGGCCCATTTCAAAAAGGATATAATGGATTTGAAACAGGCCAAATACAAAGAATAACCCCAAAAACAACCAATTTTTAACGGATTTTCTATCTGCAATCAATTGCCCCACAGATATAAGGGCCGCCAGTAAAGAACCATAAAATGTGAAGATTAGTATGAGGAATCGCTTTATATGATGAGCTTGAATTTCCATTAACAAAATCGCTTGATTGTCAATCTCCCATTCCAGCGTTCCTGTGGAACGCAGTAAAAATCGACAAGAGGCCGCAAAAGGTTCACTCGTCGGTCGCATTCCCAAGGGAGGAAACGGCCTGGCACTCTGCAGACCATAGGAGCATTATAGATGGTGGGAAGACTTTATCGTAATGATCAGCCGGGCGGTTTGTCACCGAGCGCTGTCAGATTAGATCGGGGTCAGGTTCAAACCAGAAAGAATGATGTAAATACCAAAGACAGTAGTTAACCGGCAAACGGCTTGGTGTTGGTCCTGTTTGCCGACATCGTTAAAATGCCCCGATTTGGCAGGGTTTTATTTTAATGTTCATCGCCTCGACAATGCTGCTGATGGTCATCTTTCTTAGGTTAAATTCAGCGGCAATATCCCACGCATTCTTGCAGGGAAGTCTTCCATCCACCAGCGCATGAGAAATGGCATCTTTTAAATCCTGATTGTCAGTGGTTTGGGGTTTTACAATCTTTTTTTTGGGCAGATAGCCGAACAGCCCAAGCTGGCACTTCATCAAGCGAAAATTCAACAGATCCACCGTCTTTCCCACTTCAGCCGCTTCAACCCCCAGCTCTTTTGCGATTTCAAATGCAACCGCGCAGGAAAGTTTTCCTTCCTTAGAGCGTTTTACAACGGCTTCCTTAATTAAAGGATCTATCTTTATGTCACCCTGATGCTTTTTGGCAAAATGATTGCTGTGTTCAAGACTCATTTTTTCCTCACTGACCCGATCAAGCCAAAACCGGTTTCTGAATTTCCGTAAGCGTTCAGTGAACATTGAAAGTGGAAGCCGGAAATCCGGCTTTCAAGTTTCAAGCTGTAAACGACTATAGCTTTTTTTTATCAGACAAATATACTTTGTTCAAGAAAATTCAAGGACACTTTTTGCAATTGTTTTTTGTATCAATCTGAAGTATAAAAGCTCATGCCTTTTGACATCAAACGAAAAAAAACCCGGTCTGTGATGGTCGGCAAAATAAAAATTGGCGACATGGCCCCTGTTTCCATCCAGTCCATGACCAATACGTATACACAGGATATTCCGGCTACTGTTGCCCAAATACGGCGTTTAGAGGCCGCAGGATGCGAGATAGTAAGGGTTGCCGTTCCGGTTATCGAGGCTGCGGAGGCAATTACTTCGATAAAGAAAAAAATATCTGTTCCAATTATCGCAGACATTCATTTTGATTATCGCCTGGCAATCGCTTCCGCCAGAGCAGGTGCGGATGCTCTTAGAATAAACCCGGGAAATATAGGCAGCAGGGAAAAAGTCAAAGCGGTCATTGATTGCGCCAAAGACTTTAATATTCCGGTGCGCATAGGGGTGAATTCAGGATCTGTGGAAAAAGATTTGCTAAAAAAATACCAAGGCCCGTGCGCGGAAGCGATGGTGGAAAGTGCGATGCGAAATATCGATCTGGTGAGATCGCTTGATTTTCACCAAATCAAATTATCTATCAAAGCGTCCGACGTTCACCGAACCGTTCAAGCATACCGGCTTCTTTCGGAAAAGACTGACCTTCCCCTGCATGTGGGTGTGACGGAAGCCGGTGGTCTTTATTCGGGAATCGTTAAATCTTCCCTGGGCATCGGAATGCTTCTTGCTGAGGGCATTGGAGATACCATTCGGGTCTCTTTGACCAGAGACCCTGTTGAAGAGGTAAGGACTGGATATGAAATATTAAAAGGGCTGGATATTCGCAGATATGGTCCGGAAATCATATCCTGTCCCACATGTGGGCGCTGTAATATTGATCTTTTTTCAATGGTTGAGAAACTTGAAAAGTCTTTATTATTAAAATCCACCCCGATAAAAATTGCCATCATGGGCTGTGTGGTAAACGGACCGGGAGAAGCAAAAGAAGCGGATATTGGTATCGCCGGCGGAGATGGTGTCGGCATACTTTTCAAACGGGGAAAGGTGGTAAAAAAAGTTCCCCAAGAACGAATGGTTGAAATTCTACTGGAAGAAGTTGAAAAATATGAGAAAGGAAAATTATGACGAATCAGACAAAAACAGCCATTGCCCCCACCAGGTCTGAAGACTACTCAGAATGGTACCAGCAGGTCATCAAGGCGTCGGACCTGGCAGAAAGATCTCCGGTCAGGGGCTGTATGGTAATTAAACCCTGGGGATATGCTCTGTGGGAAAACATCATGCATGCCCTTGATGATATGTTTAAATCAACCGGAGTAAGAAATGCATATTTCCCCCTGTTTATTCCGCTAAGCTTTCTAGAAAAAGAAGCTGAGCATGTGGAAGGATTTGCCAAGGAATGTGCGGTCGTCACCCATCACCGGCTTGAAAAAGGATCGGAGGACAGCCTTCAACCCGCCGGCCGGTTAACAGAACCCCTGGTGGTCCGTCCCACCTCTGAAACCATTATTGGAGATTCATTTTCCAAGTGGATCAGCAGCTACCGCGACCTTCCGGTGTTGATCAACCAGTGGGCAAATGTGGTGAGGTGGGAAATGAGAACCCGCCTGTTTTTAAGAACCAGCGAGTTTTTGTGGCAGGAAGGTCATACCGCACATGCGACAAAAGAGGAAGCGCTTGAGCGAACCCAAATGATGCTCGATGTGTATGCAACGCATGCGGAAGAATACCTGGCGATGCCTGTCATCAGGGGGAGAAAATCAGCAGCTGAAAGATTTCCCGGTGCAATCGACACCCTGTGTATCGAAGCCATGATGCAAGACAGGAAGGCCCTTCAGGCAGGGACATCACACTTTTTGGGGCAAAATTTTGCCAAGGCATCCGCCATCCGGTTTCAGTCGGCCAAAGAAACAGAGGAATACGCATGGACCACCTCATGGGGTTCATCTACCCGCCTTATCGGTGGACTCATCATGACCCATGGGGACGACGACGGCATTATCCTCCCTCCCAAAATCGCATCTTCTCATGTGGTTCTTTTACCCATCATCAGAAAGGACAAAGACAGGCAAAAAGTAATGGAATATACCCAAAGCCTGTCAACAGAACTCAAAGACATAAAGTATGATAATCGCCGTATCGAAGTTGAAATCGATGATCGCGATATCGGTGGCGCCAGAGGTTGGGACTGGATAAAAAAGGGAATACCTCTTAGAGTTGAGATTGGGCCCAGAGATATTTCGGATCATTCGGTATTTGTGGGAAGAAGAGACAAAGGTCACCGGGACAAAGAATCCATAAAAAGAAATCAATTTGTGGGAGAAATAAAAAATATTTTAGATGAGATACAAAATAATCTTTTTACCCGGGCCTTGTCATTTAAGAAAGAACATACTATAATTATTGACGATAAAAAGAAGTTTTATGACTATTTCACCCCTGAAAGTCAGGAAAAGCCGGAGATACACGGTGGCTTTGCCTTGTCTTTTTGGTGTGGTTCGGCTGAATGTGAGGCAAAAATAAAGGAAGATCTTAAGGTGACCATCCGATGTATCCCCTTTGAAAACGATACAAGTTCGGGGAAATGTATTTGCTGCGGGAAAAGCGCACGTGACCGGGTAATTTTTGCCAAGGCATATTAAGATGATCCGTATCAATGATATACTTGACAAGGTATCTGAAACCAATCCTGAAGCTGACCTTGATATTATAGATAAAGCTTATATCTACTCTGCAAGGGTTCACGATGGACAGGTGCGACTGTCCGGTGAACCATACCTTTCCCACCCCCTTGAAGTGGCCAGTATACTGGCGGATATGAAACTCGATGTGGTGAGTGTGGCTGCCGGTCTCTTGCATGACGTCATTGAAGATACCAGTGCAACTGAGGAAGATATAAAAGAAATGTTCGGCCAGGACGTTCTTAATATCGTATCCGGAGTGACCAAACTCAGCAAACTTCCATTCCGCAGTTCTCAGGCACGTCAGGCTGAAAGCATACGAAAAATGATCCTTGCCATGGCTGATGACATCCGGGTCATTTTAATTAAGCTGGCTGACCGGCTGCATAACATGAGAACACTGCAATTTCATAATAACAAACAAAAAAAGAGAAAAATTGCCCAGGAAACCATCGATATTTATTCCCCTATTGCAGATCGGCTGGGCATTTACTGGATAAAAAAGGAACTTGAAGACACTTCCTTTATGTACCTTCAGCCGGAGGATTATTCCGAAATAAAAAGTTTTGTGCGAAAAGACCAACAGGAACGCGAAAAATATGTGGAAACTGTAAAAAATTACATGGCAAAAAAGTTGGGTGAGGCCGATCTGAAATGCGAAATCCTTGGCAGGAACAAACATTATTACAGCATATACCAGAAGATGGTCACTCAGAACCTCGACTTTGATGATGTTTATGACATTATCGCTTTCAGGATCATACTCGATACCATACCCCAGTGTTACGAAGCGCTGGGTCTTATCCATTCCCTGTGGAAACCGATAGACATCAAGTTCAAGGATTATATCGGGCGTCCGAAGCCGAACATGTATCAATCCCTTCACACCACGGTTATCGGCCCGTTCGGCGAGCGCATAGAAATACAGATACGAACCTGGGAGATGGATAAGGTTGCCAAGTCAGGCATTGCCGCCCATTGGAGCTATAAAGAAGGCAAAAGTATTGATGAAAATGTGAGCCAGGCTTATGCCTGGATTCAGAACCTGGTTGAAAACCAGGAAAATTTTCGCGATCCCAGCGAGTTTTTGGAAAATGTCCGCATCGATCTTTTCCCGGATGAAGTCTATGTTTTTACTCCCAGAGGGGAAATCAAGTCACTTCCAAAAGGGGCTTCGCCGGTGGATTTTGCCTATGCCATACATACCGAAGTTGGAAACCAGTGCAGCGGAGCCAAAGTGAACGGTCGAATGGTCCCCCTCAAGCATGAGCTGAAAACGGGTGATATTGCAGAAATTATCACATCAAAAAGTCACCACCCGAGCAAGGACTGGCTTAAATTTGTGAAGACGGTTAAGGCCCGGTCAAGAATCAGGCAATGGATTAAAACCCAGGAAAAAGACAGAAGCTTAAGTCTTGGCCGTGAGATGTGTGAAAAAGCGTTTCGTAAAGAACGCCTTAATTTCAGCTCATTGGTGAAAACGGAAGAAATGGAAAATGTAGCCGGCCATTTCGGATTTAAGACGGTAGACGACCTTATTGCAAATGTGGGTTACGGTAAAATCACTCCCTTGCAGGTGGTACGAAAATTCACTTCAAAGACCGAGCTGGAGGAAAACCGGCAATCTATTTTTAACAAGATCATCGGTCGGGTAAAGAAAAAGAAACCCAAATCAGGGGTCATTGTAAAAGGTGCGGATGACATCCTGATAAAGTTCGGCAAGTGCTGCCAGCCCGTTCCAGGTGATCCTATTACGGGTTATATTACCAAAGGTTACGGTGTGACCGTCCATCGAGCCGGTTGTATTAACGCCTTGAATATGAATCCTGAACGACAAATCGATGTGGAGTGGAATAAGGAAATTGATGAAAAATATCCGGTAAAAATCAGGATCCGTTCCTATGACCGAATGGGGCTGCTGGCCGATGTGGTCGGCGCGATCAGCAAGCTTGAAGCGAACATCATCAGCGCAAAAACAGCGACCAATGAAAATAAAATTGTGGAAAGCTATTTTACCATAGATGTGGGCAGTACTGAACATTTAAACAGAATTTTATCCACTTTAAAAAAGATAAAACATGTCCAGGAAATAAAGCGTATCGGTTAGGATTCATTCAGGGCGCTTTAACCACATGACCTGATTTTATACAACTGGTACATACCACAATTTTTTTGGTTCTTCCGTTTAAAACCGCTCTGACCCTTTGAAGGTTCGGGTTAAAACGACGCTTGGTTTGGTTGTGGGCATGACTGACATTGTTTCCCGTAAGCGGTTTTTTCCCACATATTTCACAAATTCTGGACATCTATTTTCTCCTTAAAGCTCAGGTATCGCTTAATTTTCTCTATATTTTGAAATTATTTAGAAAAATACTCAATCTTAAAAACTGATGGTGCGGCTTTTACACCATAATCAAAGGGGTGTAAAGCATTTTTCTTCAAATTCGCACATAAACTTCAGTCATTCTCATAAATTTTCATGCCCGATTGGACACAACGATTCATGCAACCTTAGGTTCGACCGGGGAATGGCCTATTGGCCTGTCACAAGACTTAACAAATGAGATCGATGTGTTACACGCCCCCTATCTACTCAGATAAATTGATACAAGCAGAAACGATCAACGCCGTGGTGGGATTCCGTCCCCTGGGGCTGGTTCAAATCTAATTGAAGCGAGATAGCTGCCGTACGTTCATTTATAGATAAGATTGTAAAGTCTGGTACCGGGAAAACAGGCGATTCCCCGGATGAACCGAACTAAGATTGAAAAACGAATGTTTGTTTTTAACTTTGCCTACTTGTTTTCCGCTTCTTTTTTCAAAGCTTTTTCACACAAAGCAATATGCAAAAAAGCGTCCTTGTGGATACCCACATCCGGGTATCTCGAAAGGACGGCCTGAAAACGCTTTAAAGCGGCTTTATAATGTTTGTTTTTGTAATAAAAAAGCCCGACATACATTTCATGCCCGGCAAGATTTTTCAAGCATTTGTTAATATGCTGTAATGCGATGCCGCGGTATTCATTATCAGGAAATTGCTTATTAAGCCTTTTGAATGTTTCGATTGCCTTTAATGCCGAAGCCTGATCGCGATCAACCGTATCAATCTGGTCGAAATAGCTGCGTCCAATCTGGTAAATCACATAAGGAATCGCTTCATTTCGCGGGTGAAGGTTTTCAAACTCTTCATAAGCAAAAACAGCTTCTTCATACTCTTGAAGGTGATAATGTGCGTCAGCAATTTTCAATTCTGCCAGAATTGAAAATTTACTAAAAGGATACCAGTCCTTTAGTTTTTCAAAGGATTCAATGGCGCTTTTATAGTTATTACTGTTGAATTCATCCATACCGTCCAGCGCAAGTTCTCTGGCGGATTTTAAATCCTTGGTTTTAAACAGACTGCAACCTGAACAGACAATCAGTATAATTAAAAATATTGCTGCAAATCGTTTCATTTTTTTAACTTAACCACGGAAACCGCTGAAAATGCAGAATAAAAACCGGCGGTGGGCGACAATACCACCGCCGATGATTCAAAAATAAAAATCCTTCCGGTGCCTTTTTTACAGCACGTTATTTATTGCCTCTTCTAGTTTTGATTTGGCAACCATTCCGGTAATCTGCTCTGCAACGTTTCCCTCTTTAAATATGATTAGGGTGGGAATAGCTTTGATTCCAAATTTTCCAGGAGTCAGCGGATTGTTATCAACGTTGCATTTTGCAAACTTTATTTTATCACCGAAATCTCCGGCGAGTTCTTCGACCACCGGGCCGATCGCTTTGCACGGGCCGCACCATGGGGCCCAGAAATCAACCAGCACAGGTTTTTCCGATTGTAAAACTTCGTTATCAAAACTACCGTCTTCTATTTCCATTACGCCATCAGCCATGTTATTATCCTTCCTTTAATTATTTTTTTAGTCCTTTGGAAAATAGGTCCAAGGTTGCATTCATATCATTCCGCTTTTCAAATCGTTATAATGAATCCCATGGAAATGATACCACCTGTTTCTTTTAAACTATAACGATACCTGCCCGTTTGTCAACCTTGACGGCGTGGTAAAAAGAAAGGGAGATGAACTTTAGCGGCGAGGTAAAGTTCAATCATATTCGGGTTGGTATGATTATTGCTTTCTGTTATAATGAAAGAAATAAAAAATATCACAGAAGCTAAAAGAAGCTGCTGCTAAATAAGGCCAGTCAGTTGCGTTAGCGAGTTATTTATAATAAAGCATAGCATCGTTGGGAGGAAATCAACGTGGTTGGAAAAAACAGTCAATTAATATTTCTGTTACCTACCCTGATGGTCACCCCGACTGATTCATCTGCTCCAACCAAATTAGACAAAGCCACCTTTGCCGGAGGATGTTTTTGGTGTATGGAACACCCTTTTAAGAAACTGAAAGGGGTTAAAGATGTGACGTCAGGTTATACCGGAGGATTCAAAGACGATCCAACCTATGAGGAGGTTTGCACCGGACAGACCGGTCATTTTGAAGCCGTTCAAGTCACCTTTGATCCTGCTGAAATAACCTATTCGGAGCTCCTTGAAGTCTTTTGGAAACAAATTGACCCCACCGATCCGGACGGGCAATTTATCGATAAAGGCACGCAATACAGATCGGCTATTTTTTATCATAACCAGCAACAAAAAGCATTGGCAGAAAAATCCAAGGCAACACTGGATCAGTCGGCAAGATATAAAAATCCTATCGTTACCCATATCGTCCAAGCATCAAAATTTTTTAAAGCAGAAGACTATCATCAGGATTACCATAAGAAAAACCCGGGAAGATACAAGCAATACCGATCTAGTTCCGGCCGTGATCCATACTTAATAAAAATTTGGGGAACCGACAAAAAAGCCAAAGAACCCAACAATGATAGTAAAAGATAAACAGGATGCTTCACTGTTTCCGCAGGGATATTTGGTATATCTGCATACAAAGGAATTGAAAAATGCCTATAACCAACCTGTTTAAGCACTGGACTTATAAACTTTTTTCTCCGACAAAGGCGCTTAAGGGCAAGTATGAGGCTTTTAAATCTCTGTTGACACATGACCAGCAGGTGCATGTATTGATGGCGGAACTGGAAGAGATATATTACAATCAGCTCAGGGTGGACTTCAAGCTTATCGAGGAAAAATATAATGATCTTTCCCGGTATGTTTTTGCAATGTTGAAAGACTTTGAAAAAATGTGTCCCACCTGTTACCCTGAATTGAAAGCCTATTTTAAAAAATTCGACTCCTATATTAAATTCATTTTTGCCACCCAGGTAGGTAATCCTTCTGCCCCCTTTACCATGACCTTACATACAATTCCTCTGGATAGCCAGACTTTGGCCGGCAGCAAAGCTTTGAACCTGTCTATCATTGAAAGAGATTTACAGCTTCCCATACCCGGTGGGATGGTGATCACCACCAACGCTTTTAACTACTTTGTTGAGTATAATGATTTGAGAAAATCAATTGATGAAAGGCTCTGTAGGCTGGACATCAACTCCACCGCGTCTTTGAATATCATTTCACAGGAGTTGGTGGATCTTATGACCAACGCCCAAATTCCCTCTGACATGGAAAAGGATATCTTCAACGCGTATGATCGAATTCAAAGGCAGGCAGGCAAAGAGGTAAGACTGGCATTGCGGAGCAGCGCCGTGGGCGAGGACACGCGCTCGTCTTTTGCAGGTCAGTACCGCACCATTCTTAATGTAGGTAAAAACGGCATGCTTGACGCCTATAAGGCGGTCATAGCAAGCAAATATTCACCGAGAGCACTTTATTACAGGATCAGCTATGGACTTTTGGATACGGAAACCCCCATGGCGGTGGCTGCTCTTGAGATGGTCGATTCGGCTGTTAGCGGAATCATCTATACTGAAGATATGGAAGATCCTGGCACAAACAGCCTGACCATTCATTCCATCTGGGGCCTGGGTGAATTGTTGGTGGGAGGCGAGGTGTCAGCAGATATCATTAAGGTGACCAAGAAGCATCAACCTGAAATCATCCAAAAAAAAACAGGAGTCAAATCAAGACGGATGGTCTTTTCAGCACAAAGCACCACTGAAGTTGTTCCGATTGATGATGAAAAGCAGCGGTTACATTCCCTTGATGATGCTTCTGCCCTCATTCTTGCCGATTGGGGAATGAAGCTTGAGAAACATTTTAAAGAACCTCAGGATATTGAGTGGTGCATGGACAGCGATGGTCAACTTTTTTTGCTTCAATCAAGACCGCTTCGGTTTGAAGAAACCGACTTAACGCCTCTTGAATGCACGTTTGAAGATATAGAAAACCAACTTCAGGTGTCGGGTGGGGAAATGGCCTGTCCCGGAATTGGTGCAGGAAAAGTGTTCAGGATAGAGCGCGAATCAGATCTTGAAAATCTGCATGACGGTGCGGTTCTTGTAGCCAAAAAGGCCTCTCCCAACTATGTCACAGTGATGAACAAGTTAAATGCCGTGGTCACCGATACGGGTAGCACTGCCGGTCATTTTTCATCTGTGGCACGTGAATTCGGGGTACCCACCCTGGTAAATACCGGTGTGGCAACTGCCCGCCTCACCCAGGGGAATGATGTGACCGTCCATGCGGATGGCAGGGCGGTTTATGATGGCATTGTCCAGGAAATGCTGGAAAGCCCTTGCGCACAAAGGGACCTGCTATCAGACAGCCCCTTTGCACACAAATTGAGATATGTCATAGATTTCATTTCACCGTTAAGGCTCACTGATCCGCAGGCTGAATCTTTTATCCCGGAAGGATCCAGGTCACTTCACGATATTCTCCGGTTTACCCATGAAAAGGCAGTTCAGGAGATGTTTCACATGGGAAATAGGCGAATCAGAAAGTTGGGAGGGGCTAAAAAATTGCTTTCAAAATTGCCCATGCTGTTTTACGTGGTGGACGTCGGTGGTGGAGCCAGGCAAAACCGATCCGGGCAAAAAACAGTTCGCATGGACGATATCCTCAGCATTCCCATGAAAGCCATATTTAAAGGCTTGACCCATCCTGATATAACCTGGTCGGATTTTACCCACTTTGACTGGGCGGAGTACGACAAAATTGTGATGAGCGGTGGGATCATCAGCGCAGAGTCAACCATGTTTGCCAGTTATGCGGTTCTTTCCCACGACTACCTCAACCTAAATCTTCGGTTTGGTTATCATTTTGTTATTGTAGATACAATTTGCGGAGATCAAGCTAAAAATAATTATATCCTGTTCAAGTTTTCCGGGGGAGGGGCTGATATTGACAAGAGAATGCTAAGGGCCGATTTCCTGGGCAGCATTCTGGATCGACTTGGATTCAAAGTGAATATGATAAACGATCTTATAGATGGCACTCTTAAAGGGGGACAAAGGAAATCTATTGAACACAAACTGGATATCATTGGCCGTCTTCTGGGTTGTACCCGGTTAATGGATATGTATCTTAAAGACAGCTCCATGGTGGAAAATTATGTGGAAGAGTTTATGAACGGACGGTATCATTTCGCTTCAGTTGAGATGTGATGATTTAAAATAGGGGAGCCCAAGCATGAAGGTCGAATCGGTAAAAAAATTTTTAAAAAATTGCTTGAAAAGCTTAAATATTCGATCGTGCACCGACAAACATCAATTAAAAAAAGATCCGGCTTACCGGCTTACATGGATTACCGATTATCTGGCGGTGGGTCATGCCCCCATGTCGTTTGTTGAGCTCGATTCTATAAAAAAACAGGGAATCAATGCCATAATCAACCTTTGTGCAGAGTTCGACGACCTTCATGAAATCGAGCATCAGTCAGGCTTTGAGGTTTATTATCTGCCGGTCCAGGACGAAAATACTCCCGATATGGATGACATGGAAAAGGCACTTGCCTGGCTGGACGAAGCGATTTATCTGGGTAAAAAGACCCTGGTACACTGCCGCCATGGAATTGGGCGAACAGGTACATTTGTGACCTCCTATTTGCTGAGAAGAGGTCTTGGCCTAAAGGTGGCCACCAAAAAAATGAGAGATACATGTGCGACTCCGACCAATTATCGCCAATGGAAACTCTTAAAAAAATATGGAAAAAAATCAAAAGTTCTGAAGGTCAGAGAGCCTTCACTTGAAGCGAGAAACGTGGTTGATTTAAGCATCTATTTTGCTGATTATGAAGCCCTGATTCAAAAAATAGATGAAGACATTAAAAAGGCGAGCAAAACCCGCACCAACGTTAAAATATGTGGGCTCGAATCTTCAGAATGCTGTTTCCAGTACTTCGATCTGCAGTTTATAGAGGTGATCTATCTAAGCAATATGATGAATCGCATCCTTCCCCGAAGTTTGAGAACAGAGACCATTAGCAAGGCTGTAATGGTATGTAAAAACACAAGAGACATAAAAGCCCGACTAGGCAAGAAAGGATATGATCCCGAAAAAGATAAAAAGGCTTTGATGGAAACCTACGCCAGAGAAAAGATTCTATGCCCGTTAAATAGAGAATCCAGATGCTCTCTATTTGAATACCGACCGATAAGATGCAGGTTGTATGGCGTTTGTGATAACTCAGTTGATCTTGATGATATTAATCATCACATTATTGACATTTCCCGAAACGTCTTTTTGGCACTTTCAGGATCATTTCTTGAAGAAAAGACCCTGTCCTTTTCTTTGGCCGATACTGTTTCAGGCAAGTTTGTACAGGACTACTTTTATTATTTGGCCTCTTTGCAAACAGATCGTTAGAGGTTATAGTAATTCTCAAAAATATGTTCCGTTTTAAATGAGGAAACTGTTTGAGTGTATTAGAAATTGTTAAGAAAGAACTTAAGTGAAATATTGTTACCCCAATTGAGCGAAAACTTATGCTGCTTTTTTAAATTCATTTTCGTTTAGAGTAGTACAAATGTTACGATAAAGTAATTCAGTTTCATTGTTCTTTGTCAATTCGATGACTTTTACA